>NZ_JAUBPR010000232.1:0-3967 GCF_036700845.1 Microcoleus sp. S13_C5 | reverse complement strand
TAAAAATATTGCTCTCTCATCTTTGGACCAAATAATCTGTATTTTAAAAGACCAAATTAGATGCGCTTACCCTGCTAAAGTTTGGCATGGGGTGATATTAGACATTACCGATCGCAAACTTGCAGAAGAAAAGCTCAAACAGGCCGAGCATAAATATCGCACCTTAATCGAACAAATTCCCGGAGTTGTATATATCTCTCCGATTGAAGCAAATACCGAGGAAGGTTATATCAGCCCGCAACTGCAACAATTGCTGGAAGTTCCTCAAGAAGAGTGGCCTGCTGGCTTGTTTAATAGTTGGGCGGACTACGTACATCCAGAAGATCGCGATCGCGTTTGGCAAGCCGTAAGCAATACGATTTCTACGGGAGAGCCATTGAGCGTCGAATATCGCATGATAACTCGCAATGGCAGAACGGTTTGGGTCAGAGATCGAGGCAATCTCGTCCTTGCCGCAAACGGAAAGACTCAAGTGCTTCAGGGTTTAGCTTTCGATATTAGCGATCGCAAGCAAATGGAGCAAGCGCTGCAACAAAGCAACGAGCGTTTTCAACTAGCAGCATCAGCAGTAAAAGGATTTATTTACGACTGGGATTTCCAACAAAATACTGTTTTGCGAACGCAAGGACTGTTTGATGCCGTTGGATACCATCCTGAAGAAGCTGAAGCTAAGTTCGAGTGGTGGAACGAACACATTCACCCAGAAGATTTACCGAACGTTTCTCAGCAGCTAGCCGAAGCATTTAGCAATCCAACTCAAATTTATTACGCGATCGAATACCGACTTCGCCATCGAGGCGGTCACTACGTTTACCTGTCAGATTACGGCACGATCGCGCGAGATGCCAACGGACAAGCAATTCGTGCCGTAGGTCATGCCATAGATGTGAGCGAGCGTAGAAAGGCAGAAGCAGCCTTGCAAAAAGCCCTCCAAGCCGCCCAAGCTGCATCCATCGCCAAAAGCCGCTTCCTGTCCAACATGAGCCACGAACTGCGTACTCCCCTTAATGCCATTCTCGGTTTTAGCCAAGTGATGGTTCGCAGTAGTTCGCTTTCTGCCGAGCAAAAAGACCAGCTAAAAATCATTAATCGCAGTGGCGAACATTTGCTTAATTTAATCAACGATATTTTGTCAATGGCCAAAATTGAAGCGGGTCAGACAAAACTCAACGAAAATCGCTTTGACCTGTATCAGCTCCTTGATGATTTAGAACAGATGCTCAAACTCAAAGCGATTTCCAAAGGCTTGCAGCTAACTTTTGAACGGGCATCAAATGTTCCCCACTACGTGCAAACTGACGAAAATAAATTGCGTCAGGTTTTAATTAACCTGTTGGGAAATGCGATAAAATTTACTGCCTCCGGTCACGTCGCATTACGAGTAAAAAAGGGCTGGATATCAGAAAAAGCTGACCTCCAAAACCTCAGCTCTAAAACCTATTTGTTGTTTGAAATTGAAGACACTGGGCCCGGCATTGCTCCCAATGAAATTAAAACTTTATTCGATCCCTTCGTCCAAACAGAAGCAGGCCGCAAATCGATGCAAGGAACGGGGTTGGGTTTAACTATCAGCCAACAATTCGTAGAGATGATGGGAGGAGAGATTGGGGCCAGCAGTCAACTCGGTCAGGGAACAATTTTCACATTCGATATCGTCGCGAGCGAGGTTGCTGAACTTGATGAGAAGAGTTTATTAATTACCCAGGAAGTTATTGGATTAGAGCCAAATCAACCTGTGTACCGCATTCTAGTTGTTGAGGATGTCGAAGAGAACCGTCAGTTGCTCTTAAAAATACTCGAACCGTTAGGATTGGAAGTGCGAGAAGCGGTTAACGGTCAAGAAGCGATCGCTTTGTGGTCAACTTGGAAACCGCACCTAATCTGGATGGATATGCGAATGCCCGTCATGGACGGCTACGAAGCAACTAGAGAAATAAAAGCTTTGGAACAGCAAAGTGCAGTAGCTGGAGAAAATATCAACTTACCTGCCAACTCATCACCTACTAACGCAACAAAAATTATTGCTTTAACTGCTAGCGCTTTTGAAGAAGATCGAGCCAAGATTATGACAGCAGGCTGCGATGACTTTATACATAAGCCTTTTCGAGAGTCGGTGCTATTTGACAAGATGGCTCAACACTTAGGAGTCCGTTATCTTTATCAAGAGGATTTGTCGCATAGCTCACCCCAGCCAGCAACACCGAGAAACTTAACACCAGAGGATCTAAACGTCATGCCTTCTGAGTGGATAGCACAGTTCCGACAAGAGGTGCTTTGTGCCAACGACGAGTTAATATTGCAGCTAATCGACCAAATTCCCGAAAGCGAGGCAAGTTTAGCACACACCCTGACAGATTTGGTTAATAACTTTCGCTTAGATATACTCTTTGATTTAATCCGAGCATCTAGTAATGAATAGCCATCAAGTACCCGCTTTCTTTGGGGACATCCTCGTCGTTGACGATCATCCAGACAACCTCCGAGTTTTGTCCGCTATCCTTGCCGAGTCTGGATATCAAGTCCGGAAAGTAATTAACGGTCAGCTAGCTTTAAAAGTTGCCCAAAATGCTCCCCCCGCTCTAATTTTACTTGACATCTTGATGCCAGAAATGGATGGCTATGAAGTTTGCTCCTTGCTAAAAGCTCACTCACAAACAGCGCAGATTCCAGTAATTTTTATCAGCGCTCTTGATGATGTATTTGATAAAGTAAAAGCCTTTGAGGTTGGCGGGGTAGATTATATCATTAAACCCTTTCAAGCAGCCGAAGTTTTAGCTCGCGTTAAAAACCAACTACTTATCCGCAATCTGTATCTCCAACTTCAGAATCAAGCACAGAAAATCGCCGAGCAAAATGCATTTCTACAACAGGAAATTAAGACTCGTAAACAAGCTGAATCTGCTTTGGTTGAAGCTAATCTCGAGCTACAGCGTCTTGCCTCTTTAGATAGCTTAACAGGAGTCGCTAATCGTCGCCAGTTCAATGAATTTCTCAATAAAGAGTGGCAACGGATGGCACGAGAGCAATTACCCTTATCTTTGATTTTAAGTGATATTGATTATTTCAAAAAATACAATGATACTTATGGTCATTTAGCCGGGGATTCCTGTCTACAGCAAGTGGCTCAAATGATTAGCCGTGCTATTAAGCGTCCGGCAGATTTATTGGCTCGTTACGGAGGCGAAGAATTCGCTGTAATTCTACCTAATACAAAAGCTGAAGGAGCGCTAAAAGTTGCTGAGGCGATGCGGCATGAAGTGCTAAATCTTAAAATTGCTCACGCTCAATCTGCTGTTAATAAATACGTCACCTTGAGTCTGGGCATTTTCAGTGTAGTTCCACAGCACACCTCTGACCCCTCAATCTTGATTGCTGGGGCTGATAAAGCATTATATGAAGCTAAAGAGCAGGGGAGAAACCGCTCAATTGTAAAAACTTTTTAATTATTAGGCTTTGAGTTCAAATCAACTTGCTTACCAGATAAATTGATTTAGGTGTTTATCCCCAAACTCCCAGATTTTTACTCCATTGAACTGTGGTGGTCACAACTCAAATGTTTTTTACGTAGGTTCGCTCCAACTACCACCTTTAGGATTGATACAATAATTGCAGGTATCCTCAACTTATTGATTAATTAGGATTTGAAGAGTTTCAAGATTGTGGATTTGGCTGGTCAAAAAGAGGCAAAAAAAGTTGGTAAAAAGATAGCATTAATTTGGGATGGCGCTAAATATCCTTCTTCAGCAGAGGTAAAAGACTTTTTGTCATTGGTGAATAATGGTTTAGATCAATACTCCGGACAGTTTTGGGAACGATACTACAAGCTTACGCGGGGCAAGGATCATAAAAAAGTCGAGTTAAATATAAGTCAGGGGTGGAGCTGACATTGATTGGGAGCGTGTCACTTTTGCGATGAGTATAAATACTCATGAACCCCACCATGACTTTTTTACCGATCATCAGTATA
>NZ_JAUBPR010000047.1:0-47307 GCF_036700845.1 Microcoleus sp. S13_C5 | reverse complement strand
TGATTTTAAATCACCCTAACCTTCCTTCAGTCTTGTCTTATGGTACTTTGGCTGCTTAAAAACTGTCCGGAGTATTGTTAGCTAGCCAACTTTTTAACTTCAGTATCATTACGGTTGACCAAGCCAAAATATTAAGTGTATTTAACTTATTTAACCCGTTAATACTATAATATTATCACCGCCAATCTGTAGCTGCCAATAGCTGCGCGATCTATCCACACTCCAGAGACTTAAAAGCTATGTGCCAATTACTGGGAATGAACTGCAATGTTCCGACGGATATTTGCTTTTCTTTTGAGGGTTTTTCTGCAAGGGGGGGCAAAACGGACGTTCATCAAGACGGTTGGGGAATTGCTTTCTTTGAAGGTTTAGGATGTCGCCTTTTTATAGACTCAAAACCTGCGATTGCTTCTCCAGTTGCAGAAGTAGTGCGTCGCTATCCCATTCATTCAACTAACGTCATTGCTCACATCCGCAAAGCTACGCAAGGCGCAATTGCTCTAGAAAACTGCCATCCTTTTATTCGGGAACTTTGGGGACGCTATTGGGTGTTTGCTCACAACGGAAATCTAGAAAATTTTTATCCAGAATGTGCTGGAGTTTACAAACCTGTTGGCAAAACTGACAGCGAAAAAGCATTCTGTTTGATATTAGAAAAGCTGCGCTCTACTTTTCCTCAAAGTAAGCCTGCTTTAACGGAAATTTATCCGGTACTAGAGGAAATTACTAAAAGTTTGGCAGAACACGGAATTTTTAATTATTTACTTTCCGATGGAGAACACTTGTTCACCCACTGTTCTACTAATCTGCATTATATTGTGCGACAAGCACCTTTTGCTAGCGCTCACTCGATCGACGAAGATGTAACAGTCGATTTTCGGGAATTGACCAACGAGGACGATCGCGTGGCTGTTATTGCCACTTTTCCTCTGACAGATAACGAAGTTTGGACGCAAATTCAGCCGGGAGAATTGCTGGTATTTCAGGATGGTTTGCCGCTCTCTTCTGGGCTGCTGGAGTTAAGTTAACAGGACTTAAACAAATTTAAAGCCTAAACAGAGCATCGAACCTCCTATGTGTTACGCAAATACGTCACCATTATCTTGCAGCCAACCGACAAATCGATAAGATATAGTTCTTAAGCTGACAAGGCAGAGCGTAAATGTTTTCACAGGTTTGTTCCCCCAACACCTTCTCCATCCTCCTGTTAACTGTTGGCAAATAATCAAACGGCTCTTTCGTATTTACTATGCTAAAAGTGTATAAAAGTTTTAGCTTATCAAAGATATAATTTCCAATTTTTAACGCTTTAATACAGCAGATTTCACGTTTATGAAGTACCCCACCTATCGTTCTATCCCCGTAGGGAGACGGCGAAAGCCTTTCTCCCTACACTTCATAAACCTAGAAGACGCTGTAATTTGCTAGGGGTGCATAGTTAGGGAAATCGGGTAGAATCATTTAATTCCACTTTCTTAACTTCCTCCTCTATAAATTGTCCCCCTTGCGGTTCTAAAAATGTCATAAAAAATGATCTGACTCATTGTTGCAGCAAAAATTTAAAGGTAAATACTCTCTCTGACAGTTTGTCATTAACCCCAAACATCAACCTATTTCACAAAAACCAAAATTTCTGAGAGATAGACTTTTATAAGGGTGAATAAGGTAATAAGCAGTGGAAATACCTGGCTATAGATGCTCTAACCAAATAAATTGTGAGACTATAATGATTTGTATAAGAGGGAACCCAAAGTGCGAGCGTGATGTTGAGCTGGATGCGATCGACTCCTGGGGTAGGAAGTGAAGAAGTGCGATCGCGAAACTGGCCAAATCTTGTTCTAAGGATCGTTGGCTGGAGCAATATCAACTGCAATCACCGTAGCATAGGGATCGAGAGCTTGTTCAGGCACTTGAATCGTTAACTCCCCAAGAGGATCGGCACTTAACATAGAATCGACAATGGCACAGCGAGTTGAGTGTTCCAATAACTGCCCTCCAGCTAGCAGATAAACTGCTTGAATCCGTTTAATGGGTACACCTCTTACTGTTACTGAGTCGTAGGGCTTCATCAGCAAGAATAAGTAAAAGCGATTGCCCCGCCGAGTAGAAGGGCCGTAGAATTGCCAAGGTTCCAGTCCAGGCTGTGTTCCTACGATGCTCTGGGCATGGACAGCCATCCATTCTTCTACGGATTGCAACAAATCCAATTGTTCAGATTGAATCTGCCCATTGCCCATTGGACTGACATTCAACAGCAGATTGCCGCCTTTACCTGCAACTTCACAGAGGGTATGAATAAGTTGGCGAGCTGACTTGAATTGGGTGTCCTTCGGGTTGTAACCCCAGCTTTCATTCAGAGTTAGGCAAGCTTCCCAAGTACGCGGAGGCGGTTGGGGAGGAATGAATTGCTCGCAGGTATCGAAGTCTCCAAATCCAGGGAGGCGATCATTGATTAGCAAATGCGGTTGCAGCGATCGAATCATTTCATGTAGCTGTCTAGCTTGCCATTGTTCTGGCTTTCGTTCCCAACCGCCATCAAACCAAAGCAAGTCAATCTTTCCATAGTTGCTCAACAATTCTTTGACTTGAGCGAACATAAATTCAAGGTAGCGCTCCCACTGAGAACTCGTCGGCTGTCGGAATTTCCCAAACTGATACGGTTTGTCGGCTTCTGTGAAAGCCGGGTAGTAAGGGTAATGCCAGTCAATCAAGGAAAAATACAACCCAATTCGCAAACCCTCCGCCCGCATCGCCTCCACAAATTCTCGGACGATATCTTTTTTGTACGGCGCATACTCGATAGAAAAGTCGGATTGCTGGGTATGAAATAAGGAAAACCCATCATGATGTTTAGCCGTCAAAATCACATACTGCATCCCCAAACGTTTTGCTAAATTAGCCCAAGTTTGAGGGTCGTATTCAGTCGGATTGAAAGTTTGGGCGGTGCGGTGATAGTCGGCTACCGGAATATCTTGGCAGTACGGCAAGCTAAAGACGCCTCCCACTAATGGCCAAGATACTTCGTACCCGCACTGGCTGCTATGGCTCCAGTGAACAAACATTCCCAATCGTGCTGTCTCAAACCAGTTGTTTTCTTGAGTCATTGGTTTACCCTGAAATATAGGCGGTATTGCTGAAAGAGTAATGTTTACTCGCAGGTAAAATTAATAAGCTAGAGTATACTTCTTTGTTGGATTGGGCTGAAATGAATTACCTTAACTGTAACGTCACAGAGGTTTCTAACAATGGTAATCGTTGGGAAACTGACGGAGTATTTTGTGTTTCCCAATGTCAAGCTTATTCGGAATGATTTGTACTGATATGATTCCATTGAGGTTGGTAATCAAACAACCATTTGAACTGCAAGTCAGCCAACCAAGTAGGAGTGAGCTTGTAAATGTAGTTCCGCAACAAACATCCGATCGTCGTATCCGCCTGCCCCAATTTCCCTATTTGTCTGGAAGTATCGAAAACGCGAGTAACTCGTTGAGCGCGGCTGGCTTCAAACTGCCGCAATAGGGAAGGAACAGTATCGCCACCAGTTCGGTTAGTAAATAGGAGTTTCGCTAGTTCAAAGGAGTCTTCCACCGCCATACAGCCTCCTTGACCGATATTCGGTTGAACTGGGTGGGCGGCATCCCCGATTAAGGTAACTCGCCCTTGTCCCCATTGGGTTCTCAGCGGTGGCCGATCTACAATATCATCTCGGTAAATCTTGTCCCCGTCGAGAGCTTCGATGATAGTTGGTACTGGGTCAGCATAGCCTTTAAACAGAGAGCGCAAGGCATTCAAGGAACCGCCCACTGCATCGTCATTACCGCCCGCTGGGGTGTTGTTGAAAGCATAGAAAGCAAACCGACCACCACCGACATCGAAGTAGCCAAAACGAGTGCCCTGACCCCAGAATTCGGCCCAACTGTATTGTGGATCTAGTGGTAAGCCAGAGCCATCAAAGTAGCCTCTCCAGCAGCAAGTCCCGCTGTACACAGGCTCCTCTAACCGCTCATTACCATTCAGCCTAGCCCGTACCTTGGAGTAAAGACCATCAGCCCCTACTAAGATGTCACCCTCAGCAGTGCGACCATCAGAGAAAAAGACCCGAATGCCGTTGCCCGTGTCCTCAAATTTCTCAAAGGCAGCGCCAGTCCGCACCGTTCCCTCTGGCAAGGCTTCAAATAAAATCTGCTGAAGTTCAGGTCGCAGGAGGCACACACCCAAGTCATCTTCGCCTATGAATTGAGGAGCGTTAATGTAGAGGGGTTCCGCTTTTTGGTCAAAAAACCCACCTTTGAGGATCTTGCCTCCCTGCTGGTAGAAACGCTGGTAAATCTGCCCTGATTGCAAAACCTTGTAGACGCGCAAAGCATTGCGTTGGATGAATATGCCTCCCGGCCCTGAGAGCATAACATCCAAACCGCGCTTCTCGTATAGTTCAACTGCAATGCCCACATCGAGACAGGCACGGGCTAAGGTCAGACCGCCAATTCCACCGCCGATGATAATTACCTTTGGTATTGAAGTCATATTATTGAGTGAGCTGTACAGCATGAAAAAATTTAGGAAATTGACTGGTGATGGGGTTGAACCTCTCCCAAAATTTCTAAATTTACCTGGAGATTAACTTTATGTTCATCAATCTCGCTCATCTGCGCCTTTCTTAACTTGATTGTGCAGAGCCCTGGGGGGGTGACAAGCTGCCCCAAACCCATAGTTAGTAAGGATTGAGCCAACTTGTGGTAAAAAAAGATAGGCAGCAGAATTGTTACACGCTTGCCTATCCAAAAAAATAATGATACCAACATTCTACCTCATTCATTTAAAAAAACAACTAAGTTCAGCTCAATTGAAACTGATTGAAATCTTGCTACCCTTGATACAATCAGAAAAACAAGTGAGATTAGAACGGCTCTCCCGGGTATTTCCCTATCCAATTACAACAGAAAGTCGGCGGAGAAAACTACAAAGGTTTCTCGATTTGCCTCACTTAACTATCTCACTAATTTGGTTCCCATTAATTACTTATTGGTTGATGACTTATTGCCGTGTGGGTAG
Organism: Microcoleus sp. S13_C5; assembly: GCF_036700845.1. Classification (NCBI taxonomy): domain Bacteria; kingdom Bacillati; phylum Cyanobacteriota; class Cyanophyceae; order Oscillatoriales; family Microcoleaceae; genus Microcoleus; species Microcoleus sp. S13_C5. The sequence continues at coordinate 42,255 of NZ_JAUBPR010000047.1, read as the reverse complement.
TCGTTTATCAATCGCAATCGACCGCAGTCAATGGGGACGCATTAATCTGTTTATGGTTAGCCTGATCTGGGAGCGAAGAGCAATTCCATTATACTGGTCACTGTTGCCCAAATTGGGAAACAGTAACTTCGAGTCACAAACAACCAATTTACAGCAAGTTTTACCATTATTTTCAGAATATAAAGTCATCGTTTTAGGAGACCGTGAATTTTGTTCGGTCGATTTGGGAAACTGGCTGAGGGAAAAGGGTGTATCTTTTTGTTTAAGACTGAAAAAAAATCATTGCATCGAAACGGAACATTTAGTTTGGCAACGGTTAGATGAATTAGGAATAGTACTCTTAAACCTCTTTATATTTTCAAGGTAAAAGAGTGAGAAAAACTCAGCCTGCTACTGGATTTGATGTTGCTTGTAAGTGGAAAAGAAACTACGGGGCATGGAAGGTGGATGAAGCATGGTTTATTCTCACAGATTTAGGTTCCTTGCCAGCAGCCATCAATGCTTATAAGCAGCGGATGGGTATTGAAGAAATGTTCCGAGACTGTAAAACGGGAGGCTACGATCTTGAAGGAACTAGCTTAACAGGAGACCGACTTATTAACATGATTTTGCTCATGACGCTCGCCTATAGTTCGGGAATATTTCAAGGCACTGAAATGAAGAAAAAGCAGGTGCAAAAATATGTATCTCGCCGCAAAGAACCTAAAAAAAGATATCAAAGACGGAGTACATTTGGTGTTGGTTTAGATGGAGAAAAGTGGGTCAATTATCTCGAACAATATTCTGACGAGGTAGAACAGTTAATGAAGTTAACTCCCCATAAACGCCGCTTTTATCAACAAGGTATGCGGGCTGCAACCCTTATACAGTCTATCTCGTAGACCTCTTTGTCACCCCCCCAGGTGCAGAGCCAACAAATATCAACACTATAAATGCTAAATTAACGATTCGCTTTGGTCAAACAGTTTTACAGGCGATCGCGTGATGCAATGGTCTAGCGGCGAATGAAGCCCGACTCTTGCCCCCCACCGACAACAGCAAATCCTTCGGAGAAGAAATTCACATCGGGGTATTGGGGTCGGACAGCCCACCGACCTCGGCGGTCATTCGATTTTAGATTTTAGATTTTAGATTTTGGATTGACCCCACGGATAAATTCGGGGGCTTGAGGATTTTAGATTTTAGATTTTGGATTGATTCGACGGATAAATCACGTGGCGGGTACCATCAAGAAATTCTTGGTCAATCAATCCCCAATTGCCCGAAAATCCTTGAGGATAAAAACTAACGTATGCAGCGGCTAACCCAGAGAGTAGTTACAGATTTGGTTGCTGCCTAGCTTCCCCCTGTCCCCGAACTGACAACAGAGGGATTAATTCGGTTGGATCGCCGCTAGAATTTGTCCGGCTGTCACCGTTTGCCCCTTTTCACAAAACAACTCGGCAACAGTACCCGCAACATCAGCAGTAATAGCAATTTCCATTTTCATCGCTTCCAAAATTAACAGCCGATCGCCCTCTGCAACGGCATCTCCAACATTAACCAGCACCTGCCAAACATTGGCCGAAACGTGAGCGACAACAGCCTCACAACCGATCGGCAAAGTAACCTCCGCCGCTGTTTCAGAAGCCTGATCCGCCGAGGATTCTGCTGCAGATTCAGCTTCAAATTCCCCCGATGCGGCCCAGCGATCGCGCTCTGCATTAAATGCGGCCTGTTGCTGGGCTTTAAATTCAGCCGCACTCTTAGCAATAAAATGCAAAAACTCATTGTATTCTCTCAAATTAAAAGTGATTTCCTCAACCTTTAATTTAAACTTCCCTTCGATAAATGCTTCCCGACAGCGGTGCAATTCCTCATGGGAAACCGGATAAAATCGGATTTGGTCAAAAAAGCGCAAAAGCCAAGGTTTACCAGACTGGAAATCCGCCGTTTGTTTGAATCGATTCCACATTTGCACCGTGCGGCCGACAAATTGATAACCTCCCGGCCCTTCCATCCCGTAAACGCACAAATACGCGCCGCCAATGCCCACTGCATTTTCAGGAGTCCAAGTGCGGGCGGGATTGTATTTAGTTGTAACCAAACGGTGGCGCGGATCGAGGGGAGTTGCGACGGGCGCCCCTAAATAAACGTCTCCCAAACCCATCACTAAATAGCTAGCATTAAATACAATTTCTCTGACTTGTTCGATGCTGTCAAGCCCGTTTATGCGGCGAATAAACTCAATATTGCTGGGACACCAAGGTGCATCCGATCGCACAGACTGCATATATTTTTCAATGGCCAACAGCGTCGATTCATCTTCCCAGGATAAAGGCAAGTGCACAATTCGCGCCGGCACTTCCAAATCCTCGATCGCCGGAAGTTCCGCCTCCGCCGCAATCAGCGCCTGCATTAGCTGCTGTTGCGAAATCTGGCGGCCCTCAAAGTGAATTTGGAGCGATCGCATTCCCGGCACTAATTCGATAACACCCGGCAACGGATTTGCTTTTAAGTGTTCCATCAATGCGTGCGCCCGAAAACGCAAATTTAAATCCAGCACCAACGGGCCGTATTCAACTAGAATATATTTATCCCCAGCTTGACGGTAAGTAACAGCAACCTGTCCCGGAGATTCGGGAATTTTGTGCAAAATTGGAGAAGCGGAAACTGCGGGCAATTCCTCCGCACTTTCCCCAAAAACAGGCAAACAAAAAGTAGCAATTTGCCTATTTTGTGCTAATTCCCGCTGCAAAGCTTCAGCAAAACTCAAACAGTGAAAGCGAATGCTGTCCCCCGGTTTCAGTTGCCCGATTTTCCACAATTCCGACTGCACAATAGTAGCAGGACACACAAAACCTCCCAAACTCGGGCCGTCAAGACCGAGAATTACAGGCATATCGCCCGTAAAATCGATCGTGCCGATCGCGTAAGCATTATCGTGAATGTTAGACGGGTGCAAACCCGCTTCTCCTCCGTCTTGACGCGCCCAGGTGGGCTTCGGGCCGATCAGCCTAATGCCCGTCCGCGTCGAGTTGTAATGCACCTGCCATTCTGTAGAGAAAAACATTTCGATGTCTGAGTCAGTAAAGAAATCCGGCGCGCCGTGAGGCCCGTACAAAACGCCGATTTCCCAATTATTGCTGTAGGTGGGAATTAGTTCGGGAGGCAAAGATATTTCCGCTTCCAGAGTTGCAGTTTGAAGCAGTTTAAGCACATCTCCCGGACGCAGCGTGCGGCCCGCGTGTCCGCCAAATTTTCCCAGTACAAAAGTTGATTTGCTGCCCAAATAATCGGGGACATTAAAGCCGTGCTTTACCGCTAAATAAGTGCGGTAGCCGCCGCCTTGAATGGCTTTTAACTTGAGAATGCTGCCAGCTTTTACGGCAATTGCCGTCCAAAACGGTACCGATTCGCCGTTTAGCGTTCCCTTCATAATTGCACCAGTTAAACTAATAACTGTATCGGCATTAAAGCGCAGAGTTGGGCCTGTCGCCGTGAATTCCAATCCTGCTGTCGATTCGGGATTTCCTACTAAACGATTTGCCGATCGAAATGCCAGATGATCCATCGGTCCCGAAGGCGGCACGCCCACATCCCAATAGCCAATCCGCCCCGGATAATCTTGAATGCTGCTGTAGGTTCCCCCATCCAATACATCGATCGTTAAAGGTGCGTATTCAAAAGAGTTTAAAAAGCGCGTGCTCTGTTCGCCCCGGTTGAATCGGGCATCGTCCAAAATCTGGCGGAGGTAATCTAAATTAGTTTCTATTCCCGCTATTTCACTGGCATCTAAAGCAGCTTTGAGTTGAGCGATCGCCTGGGTTCGATTATCCCCGCAAACGATTACTTTGGCTAGCAGCGGATCGTAAAAAGGAGTAACCTCTGTGCCTGTTTCTATCCAACTGTCGCAGCGGACGTTTTCGGGAAACGCAACTTGATTCAGCAACCCGGAACTCGGCTGAAAATTCTTGCCGGCATCTTCGGCATAAATTCGCACCTCAATTGAGTGTCCCTGCGGCTGATAGCGGTACTCTTCCAGGGGGAACAACTCTCCCGAAGCCTGTTTTATCATCCACTCAACGAGGTCGATGTTGTTGACAGCTTCAGTAACGCCGTGTTCGACTTGCAAGCGCGTGTTGACTTCCAAAAAATAAAACTGTTTCGCATCGACATCAAAGACAAATTCAACAGTACCGGCTGACTGGTAATTTACGGCTTTTCCCAGCCGCACTGCGGCACCGTACAACTGATTTCGCTGTTCGTCACTAATAGCAGGGGCGGGGGTTTCTTCTATTACTTTTTGATTGCGCCGCTGCACCGAACAATCTCGCTCGCCCAAGGCTATGACATTTCCTTTGCCATCTCCAAAGATTTGGACTTCTATGTGCCTGGCTGTTTGAATGTATTTCTCTAAAAAAACGCCACTTTGTTTAAAATTGCTTTGACTCAAACGCTGTACTTTTTCAAATGCTTCTGCCAAATCTCGATCGCCAAAACAAGCCTGCAAACCAATGCCGCCGCCGCCTGCGGTACTTTTTAGCATCACCGGATAGCCGATCGCCCCAGCCGCTTTTTCCGCATCCTCTAAACTTGCTAAAAGTTCGCTTCCGGGAGTTAGCGGCACTTGATTTGCAGCGGCTATTTCCCGCGCGGTGTGCTTCAATCCAAAGCAGCGCAACTGACTCGGAGTCGGGCCGATAAATGCAATATTTTCCCTTGCACAAGCTTCGGCAAATTCAGCATTTTCGCTCAAAAAGCCGTAACCCGGATGGATAGCTTGAGCTTTTGTTTGGCGCGCAACTTCGAGAATGCGATCTAACCGCAAATAACTCTCGGCTGCGGCGGCTGCACCGATACAAACGGCTTCGCTGGCGGCGAAAACGTGCGAGGCGCGGGCGTCGGCTTCAGAATATACTGCTACCGAAGCAATTCCGAGGCGATCAAGCGTGCGGATAATTCGGCAGGCAATTTCACCGCGATTTGCAATCAAAACTTTGTTAAACATTTAGGTAATTGCTAATTGATAATTGCTAATTGATAATTGCTAATGGGCAATCGATTTTTCAGTCCTCCTCAGAAACTCAATCTAACTGCGGAGGTTTAGAAACGAGCTCAAACCCAAGAGATTGAGCAGTTTTCTCCAGCTTAGAAACGAGCCGTTGTCGGTATTTCTGTTCGTAATAATCGCCACCGGCATCGACATAAGCAGTTTTTGTACTCCAGAGATGATAGAAGATGCGAGCTAGCTTGTGGGCAGCAGCAGTATTAGCGCTAACGGCACCCAATCTCGATCGCAAGCGACGATAAAAAGCCCCCAAAGCAGATTGAGAGCGAGATAAGGACTGAGCAGCTAAACGGAAGGCATTGGCAGCCCGATTAACTACTCGACGGGTGTGAGAACTTTTGACCTTACCACCAGTAATCTTTGTAGAAGGACACAACCCTAACCAGGAACAAAAGTGTTTAACGGTGGGGAAACGAGTAGCATCTAATCCGACTTCAGATAACAGGGTTTGTACTGTGAGGGCGTCAAAACCAGGAATTTGGGTAAAATCTACCCCACTAATTCGATATAAATGGTTGCGTAAATTAAAAGTGGGTTCATGACCTCTGGGCTTTCTTTTACCGCGTTTGGGAGGAGTTGGTGGGGGATTGTTTTCTTCGGAAGCAAAGCTGGCTAAATATCGATCGATCTCGACATCGCAGTTAGCAATTTGTCCTTGATAGATATCATAGAGTTGTAACTCTTGTTTTAACACAAATATATGCTCGGCTCGATAGTCTCCTGTCAAGGCTTTAGCAATATCGGCGGTACTACTTTTAATCCGAGAATTTTTCAAGCCAGCTAAGACTTGAGGGTTCCTTTCTCCAGCTACAATGGCGCGGATAATTGCCATCCCTGTAACTCCTGTGATGTCACTGATGACTTTATTTAGTTGCAGATTCATTTGAGTTAATGCTTTCTGCATCCGCAGTAGGTGGGTGCTACCGCTTTTGATTAAGTTATCGCGGTGGCGAATGTAACTGCGAAGAACGCAAATTTGATCGTCAGGGCGAAAGGAACCGGACAATAAACCGTAGGTATGTAGCTGTTGCAACCACTGACAATCTAAAACATCGCTTTTTCTACCTGGTACGGTTTTGACGTGATGGGCATTCACCAGTTTGACTTCGATACCCCTTTCTTCGAGAATTTGAAAAGCTGGTATCCAATAAACTCCTGTAGATTCCATCGCTACGGTGTCTACTCGACATTCCAATAACCAAGATGCCATCTCGATTAAGTCGGGGGTAAAACAACTAAATTTACGTACATTCTGTGGCGTTCGATCGGGTGGAACGCAAACCCAATGTTCAGCAGAGCCAATATCTATCCCTGCGGCATTTGGGTTAATCTGTGTAAAATTCGACATTTCACCCCCAACAGGTTTGTTTGTCTTGTGTCGGATCATTAGATGACTCCTTTTCGCGATCGAATTAGAAGGTGTCCCGAGCGGTGGGCGGATGTGATGTTATATTCTCCTCAACGGGATAGGGTAAAACTACCCTTCACCAATGTCATAATCATCTGGCCCACGACCATGCTCTAAATCAGGCTCTTCTAAGCACCATTGACTTGTCGGTCTGACTATCGGGACACAGGGATAATATATCCGATCACTAGCAACTTTTGGGCGAGCGAAACTGTTTCTTTTCTTCATAACGGGCGTGCGACGCCCGTAGGATGCTCTAAAGAGGACTTTAGCTATTAGCCAGGGGTTTAAACCCCTGGCGGTTTCTGACGGGTATGCAGCTACAACCTATACGGCATCCCAAACAATCAACTGAATCGGCGTAGGATTGTAAGCATTGCAAGGATTGTTCATTTGGGGGCAGTTAGAAATAGCAACTAGCGCGTTCATTTCGGCTCGCAAATCAACTGTACTCCCCGGATCGGAGATGCCGTCAACAATTTCTAGCGTGCCGTCTTCGCTAACCGGAACATTCATAAAGAAGTTGATATTGCTGACTAAATCTCGCTTACCCAAACCGTAGGGAAGAATTGCGGCGAGGAAATTTTCAACACAGGCGTGCTGGTATTTTTTATCTAGTCCAAACCGCACCGAATTGCTCTCGCAGCTACAGGCGCCGCCGGAGGTATCGTGCCGCCCGCAGGAGTCAGCAATTATGGTCATCATGGCTCGCCCTTCGTTGGAAATGAGTTTGCTGTTTGTAGTGACAAAGATGTTGCCTTGATTGACGATCGTATCGGGGGCGCTGTAGCGTTCGGAAGGGTCATCGGCATTGTAAACTAAAAAATCTACTGCTTGATTTCCGCCTAAATCTACAATCCGGAGAATCTGTCCTTTTTTGATGACGCGGGACCAGGGATGTCTGGCTGGTAAAACTTCGTTGTAAATTGCAGTTTTTGGATCGAGGATTTGTTGAGTAGTTGCAGTCATGGTTCACTTTTTGTGATGGAATTGCAGAGTTTTTTACCGCAGATTGATGCGGACAAGATTGAGTGCTGGGATCGAGTCTATTGCAGGAACAAAGCATCGGTGTTGATGAACCCGCGCACGGCTTCCGGGTTGGCGGTGCGGCACAAGTCGTCTGGTGCTGGTGCGGGGCTTTTTACAATCTGAATTTGGATGGGTTTTGGATCGTAAGTTGAACCCGGATGCAGGATGTGGGGGCAATTTGAGATAATGGTCAATACGTTCATTTCGGCTCGCAAATCGATAAAACTACCCGGTTTTTCGCAGCCTTCGCGAAACTCCATTGTGCCGTCTGGTTTGACGGCAATGCGAGTAAATAAGTTGAGGTTGGGCATGATATCTTTTTTGCCCAATCCCCACCTAGTTAGGGCTTTGAGGAAGTTGTCACGGGAGTTTTTCCAGTCTCCTTCGCCGTATTTTTTGGCATTGCTAATGGCGTTGCTGCATCCTCCCAGCAAATCGTGACAGCCGGAGGTGTCTTGGGTGATGGAAAATAGGATGCGTCCCATGTCTGTGTAGATCACCATGCCTTGTTTGAGAAAGGCGTTGAATTGAATTTTGGCGGTGTCTGCTGCGTTGAAACGTTCGATCGCATTGTCGGCGTTGTAGCACAGCATGGAAACGCCGCGAGAGCCTTCTAAATCGGTGATTCGCAGGGTGTTTCCCCGCTTGATGACCCCCGACCAGTACGCGCCGCCCGGTACGGTTTCTTGCATTAATACGAGGTCAGAATCAATTTGTGAGTTTGGGTCGATCGATAGTTGCACCATAAGTTCCTCTTGATGTATTTGGGGGGCAGCGAAACAAAACAATAGTATTTTGTAGTGGAAAAACTCACTCTCTTCCAAAGTAATATTTATCTCCACGGCTATCTTGCACCATTCTCAAGAACGGGCTCTTCGGCCCGTTCCACAAAACTAAATTTTATTGTGGAACGGGCATCTTGCCCGTTCCTAAATAGGTAATTGACAATGGTGCAAGATGTTAAGTTTCCACTTACTTAGGTTGGCAGTTGCACTGTTGGCGCGGGTGCAAAAAGTGCAACTACAAACCTACTTTTATTTAAGCAGCCATTGCAACTGCTTCCTGTCCGTGTTTCCGCATCAAATCCATGAGTTCGTCGCGATAATCGTGGAATTTGGCGTGGCGTTTAATGCTGGGAGTGCGATCGGGCAAATTAATCGACATTTCCTTTCTCACTGTACCGGGACGAGCGCCCAAAGCATAAATCCGATTGGAAAGAAACACCGCTTCTTCGACATCGTGGGTAATCATAAAGATTGTAATCTGAGTGCGGCGCCACAAATCGAGCATGAATTCGTGCATCGATTCTTTAGTGTGGATATCCAATGCGCCGAAAGGTTCATCCATTAATAACACTTTAGGTTCAGAAGCCAGGGCGCGGGCGATCGCCACCCGCTGTTTCATCCCGCCCGACAATTCCTTCGGCAGCGACGAAGCAAACTGCGTCAATCCTACCACACTCAAATAATAGCTAGCTTGTTCGCGCCGCTTTTTCTTGGACACGCCTTGAAGTTTGAGGCCAAACTCGGCATTTTCCTGCACGTTCATCCAAGGATAAAGAGTGTAATGCTGAAATACCATACCTCGATCCGGCCCAGGCGAAACAACTTCTTTGCCATCAATTTTCACTTCCCCTGTTGTCGGCTTGTCCAATCCAGCAATCTGCCTCAACAGAGTAGATTTTCCCGAACCGGATGCGCCTACCGCGCAGATAAATTCGCCTTGCTTAATGCTCATATTGATGTCCTTGAGGACAACTAATTTACCGTTTTTCGTTTCAAAGTTTTTGTGCAGGTTGTTGATTTGTAGAAACATGACTCTATCCTCTGTATTGTAAGTAAAAAATTGATTTTTTCATTCCCAAAATCGGTAAATTTTAGCACTAAAAACGATACCAAGCCTGGCTTTTAATCTTAGGTTGACACCACTGCCTTCTTCCCCATTCCTTCAAAATCTGCTTACTGTTTCTGAATTGACCATTTACAAGAAACCCGCAGCAGATATTGAAAAAGCAAGTCAAAAGTCAGTCCGATCGCCCCAATGACAATCAGCCCCACAAAAATTTCATCGGTTCGGAGAAATCGACCTGCGACGCTGATCCGGCGGCCTAAGCCTTCGGTTGCCGCAATCAATTCCGACACGATTACCAATTGCCAAGCCGCAGCTAGGTTGATGCGGCTAGCATCAAGAATCCCCGGCAAAACATGGGGAAAAATAACTTGAGTTAGGATTTCCCAGCGATTCCCGCCCAACATATAAGTAGATTCGATCAAGTCTTTTGGAACAAACTTGACTGTATCCATCACCATCAGCGAATTGAAGAAAAAGACACCGATAAATATCAGCATTATTTTGGGTTCTTCGCCGATTCCCAAGTAGAGAATTAGCAGGGGGATGAATGCTGGTGCGGGCATATATCGCATCAAGCCGAACATGGGCTCCAGCAAGGCGCGAATACTGGGAAAACTGCCCATCAGCACGCCAATTGGTATGGAAAAAACCAAGGCGAACAGAAAGCCCACTCCCACCCGCCACAAACTCGCTACTGTGTCTTTCAAAAGTTCGCGAGTGTTCCACAGCCGACCAAATGCCTCTAAAACTTTGCCGGGGGAAGGCAAAAATTTGGGGTCTACGTTGGCGAAGGTTGTTACTAGCCACCACAGCAGCAGCGGCAGTGCGATCGATGTTACCGTTAACCCAATATTGAGGGGTTGTGGTATCTCTTCCGCAATCCGCCAGAAAACGGTGGGATTTAGGTTTTTGTGCTTGAGGTGCGATTGGATCGATCGGGGTTCGGGATTGGGTGGCATGATTTAATTGCAGAACAGTTTAGGGAGGAATTTTAGTAGCTTTTTGGTATTTTTTAAAACAATCTTGTTGAAAGTTTTTTGTGTCTGCAAAATGGTAAATTATGCCTTTTAGCTTTTACCTTCCGCATAAGCTTTTATAAAGCGATCGTCAAATAATGTGCTGATATTGGGTTGGGTTTTTGCTAAATTTACATCTACGAGAAATTTAGTCATTTCGGCCGCCGCAAACTGTAATGATGTCATGTCGTTTCCCGGTTGAAAGGCTTTCAAGTTTTCCTCTATCGTAAATATCTTAGTGCCATTTTCATATTCTTTGTATTCCTCGACGCTAACTCCGGCGCGGTTGGCTAGAATCTCGTAAGATTTCTCTTTATTTGCTTTCATGTATTCCAATGTTGCAAACCATGAATTGACTAGGGCTTGCACTCGATCGGGGTGTTCGCCGATAAACTTTCGCGTGAATACCAAATGGTCGGAAATCGCCCCCGGAAAATCTTTGGAACTAAACAGTTCCTTGCTGTTCGATCGTTTTAATGCCTGGGTGGTAAACGGCGCAAATACTGCCACCGCATCGACTTGTCCTCCGACGAAAGCCGCCGCCGCTTTCCCGGTTTCCAGCGGTACAAATTGAATATCTTGCACTGATAAACCTGCTTTTCTCAGGCCTAACAGCAATAGAAAGTGATCGACTGTACCTTCCTCGGCTGCAACTTTTTTGCCTTTTAAATCGGCAACGGAATTGATGCCTTCGGCGACAATCACTTTGTCATTTCCCGTCGAGTTATCGTTGACTAAAACAATTACTTGGTCGGCACCGCCGGATATAGAGTTTACTGTATCGCCGAGGGTTTGGCTGTTAGCATTGATCTGTCCTGCTGTGAGGGTGCTGATGGATTCTAAGTAGCCGTCAAACCATTTTAAGTCTACAGCAACTTTGTTGGCTTCAAATATCTTTTGCTCTTTGGCAATTTGCCACGGAAACCAGCCTGGCCACGCGCTGAATCCTAGGCTAACTGCATCAGCACTTACTGAAGAAGCTGCTTCGCTTTCAGTCGTGGTTTTGATATAAATTGCCGGGTTGACGCAGCCGACAGCGAAAAACAAGGTGATGAAAAATATGGCGCAGTAGGACAAGGGCGATCGCGTTATTTTTGGGGAGCAATATCGGATATTCATAGCATATTCTGGTTGCTTGTTAGAGGTGAATATTTCGATCGAGCTTTTGCACCTTCTTTGGCTTCCTTAGCTTCCGCAAACCCCCTTGATATAAAAGGATAAAGCCCGAGAGCTAACGAACCGAGTCTTGCTGACCGATCGCGTTTCTCCCGGGCTTTTATCCCGCCGTGTAACTGGCTAGTGTTTCCCTCAAATTAATAAAATATTGGGATGACCAGTCTGCTTCTCTCGGACCAGCACTTGAACTGTCTAAGCTGAGTTAGAAACTAATTCAAATCGGAACCCTAGAAGCGGTTAATTTTTTCGTTTTTTGTCTGTATAAGTCCTGTTTGCAACCCAAGGAGTTATTCAAGACTGTCAATAACAGCAATGCACTTAGCTTTTTGAAAGGTAAGCATACTGTAGTTTGCAATCTTACTAGATTGCTACGTTTCAAACGGTAACAGCAAACTTGATGCAAAAATGTGTAAAATGTTACAAAAAACGGTTTTTCTGGAATTTGTAAAATTAAAATTTTTGGAAGATTAAACCGGGCGATGAGACGGGGCGATGGGAAATCGCGAAGTTTGCCTGCACACAAAGACGAAACCCGCAAGGTCAGAGTTGAATATTTCTCACGAAATAGTTCGAGTCCTAGACTGGATGCGAGTACGATCGCCAATACGGTAAACTAACATCCTATTTTTAATAATGATCGCCTTGCACAGCCTTTCAAGTGATTTCTTCAATCTAAAATCTAAAATCTAAAATCTAAAATCGAACGATCGCCCAGCAAAGCCTGTAAACTCAATTGTTCAATCTAAAATCTAAAATCTAAAATCTAAAATCGACTGACGGTGCACTATGGAAAAAGTTAATTACAGCAACAGTCTGGACATTCATTCGCTGCTCGATCGCTACCGCACCGGCTCGCTCGCGCCTGCAGATGCGATCGCGAGCGTGTACGATCGGATCGAGCGCTATGCAGATCCGGCAGTATGGATTTATTTAGCACCGCAGGCGGAAACCCTCGAACGCGCCAAAGCCTTGGAAAACCTAGACCCGCAACAATTGCCGCTCTACGGGATACCTTTTGCGATCAAAGATAATCTCGATTGGGCGGGCGTTCCGACTACGGCGGGATGTCCTTCGTTTGCTAGCACTCCAGCGCGATCGTCCGCAGTCGTAGAGCGCCTGTGCGCGGCAGGTGCGATCGCGATCGGCAAAACAAACATGGATCAGTTTGCCACAGGATTAGTGGGAACCCGCACGCCTTATGGAGTTTGTCGCAATCCGTTCGATCGGCGCTACATCCCAGGCGGCTCGAGTTCCGGTTCCGCCGCAGCAGTCTCCGCCGGATTGGTGAGTTTTGCTCTGGGTACCGATACCGCAGGATCGGGGAGGGTTCCCGCTGCTTTTACCAACATTGTCGGGCTGAAGCCAAGTTGCGGCTCGATCAGCACTCGCGGCCTGCTGCCGGCGGTGCGATCGCTCGATTGCGTTTCTGTGTTCGCTCTCACCTGTGCGGATGCGGCCTCCGTGCTGCAAGTAGCCAGCGGTTTTGACGCTGAGGATGCGTTTTCTCGTCGCCCTGAAACGAAAGTTTTGCCGGATTTATCCAGCTTACGGGTGGGGGTTCCCGGAGACGGCGAACTCGATTTTTTCGGGAATGCAGAAGCCGAACAGCGCTACCGAGAGGCTCTGGCGTGCTTGCAATCATTGGGCTGCACGATCGCGCCTATTGACTTCAAACCCTTTGCAGATGCTGCCGAACTGCTCTACGGCGGGCCTTGGGTAGCAGAAAGGTTGGCCGCGATCGGCGATTTCCTTGACGCGCACCCAGATGCGATCGATCCGATCGTCTACGAAATTATCAGCGGCGGCAAACGCTACGATGCCGTCTCTGCCTACCGCGCGTCGTACCGGTTAGCCGAGCTCCGCCAGCAGGCAGAAATTCAGTGGGAGTCAATGGATGTCTTGGCGGTGCCGACGACAGGTACGATTTATACAGTCGCAGAAGTTGCAGCCGAGCCGATCGCGCTCAACACCAATCTCGGGCGCTACACGAACTTTGCGAATTTGCTCGATTTGTGCGCGATCGCAGTTCCCAGCGGGTTTCAAAGCAGCGGATTGCCCGCAGGATTGACACTGATGGCTCCTGCGTGGCACGATTTATCGCTCTGCAGCCTGGGATCTGCTTTCCACGCTAGCTTGGGGGGAACTTTGGGCGCAACCGGCCAGGCGCTGCCAACCCTCCCGGAACCCGCCATCGCAGCCAAACCTTCCTCAGAAGAACGAGTCAAAATAGCCGTAGTTGGCGCTCATTTGAGCGGTGAGCCACTGAATTATCAACTAATCGAGGGGGGAGGCATTTTGGTTCGCGCCTGCCGTACCAGCCCGATTTACAAGCTGTATGCTTTGACGGGTACTGCTCTGGGCAAGCCGGGATTGGTGCGTCAGATAGAGGGCGGTAGCGCGATCGAGGTGGAAGTTTGGGAGTTGTCGATCTCCGCTTTCGGCGGATTTGTCGCTAAAATTCCCCCGCCCTTGGGAATTGGTACGCTGGTGTTGGAGGACGGCTCCACGGTGCAGGGCTTTTTGTGCGAACCTTATGCTGTGGCGGATGCGATCGATATTTCCGATCTGGGTGGTTGGCGAGCTTATAACTTCCGCTTTTAAGCTAAGTTAGAATGGCAAATTTCTACCATTTTGAGAATCATGCCATCAGCAGTGCCAGTTCAGCCAATTCCCGTCACAACCCCAACCCCCAGCACGGGTACCCGTCCCGGAGGGGCCGCTAGCGGCACTCGGGGCACCAGTGGCCCCGACTCCCTCAGAGGTACTGCGGGCGCTAACTTGATATTTGGTTTGGGTGGCCCTGACAGCATTTTGGGCTTAGGCGCAGACGATAGCCTCTACGGCGGCGACGGCGATGACTCACTGCTGGGCGACGTTGGCAATGATTTGCTGTTCGGCGGTGCCGGCCGCGACAGCGTTTTGGGCGGCGCCGGCGGCGATACTTTCTACGGCGGCAAAGGTTCTGACTCAATGCTGGGCGACGATGGCAATGATTTGCTGTTTGGCAACCAAGACACCGATACTTTGTTGGGAGGCGCGGGCGATGACTCGCTTTTTGGGGGTGCCGGCGATGACTCGCTGTTTGGTGGCATCGGCGATGACTGTTTATCGGGCGATCGCGGCCGAGATACTTTAACTGGCGGCGTCGGAAACGATACTTTTGCGATCGGGCGTTTGGCAGACGGGGATGTGATTACAGATTTTACTGATGGTACGGATCGAATTCGCTTGACTGCCGGCCTCACTTTTGGCGAACTCACCATTTCGGCTGGGGCCGGAACTTCGCCGAGTACAATTATTCAGCTTACAAACACCAAGGAAACTCTCGTTACTTTATTCGGAGTTGCCCGCACATCTATCACTCAGGCGGACTTTATTTTTTAATTGGTAATGGGGAATGGGGAATTGGGAATTGATAATTGGGATTGCGGGTAGTTTTAAGTTTTAAGTTTTTAATGCTGAACTTTTTAACTCAAAATCGCTTGCCCGTTGCGAGTAACGTTAGCTTTCACGCTCTGAATAAAAGCAAGATCAAAAATTTTCATCTTCCTTCTTCCTTCTTCCTTCTATCAGTTAAATTACATAAATTACCCGTTGCATTCTTCCTTCTTCCTTCTTCCTGACATCCGTTATATCCGTTACATCCCGTACATTGCTCGTTGCCGAACCTCCTAATGACTACTGACGGTTTTCTCAATCTCAACAAACCTGCGGGCATGACATCTCACGACTGCGTGGGGCGAGTGCGTCGGCTATTGAAACTCAAGCGAGTCGGACACGGAGGAACCCTCGATCCTGCTGTGACTGGCGTTTTGCCGATCGCCCTGGGCAAAGCAACCAGGCTGCTGCAATATCTCCAACACAATAAAGCTTACCGAGGCACGATTCGGTTTGGCTTAACTACTGCTACTGACGATTTAGAAGGAGAAATTATCCATTCTCGACCGGTGCCAGAGTTGAGTTTGGAACAAGTGCAAGCTACACTGCCAAAGTTCCTAGGAAAAATCGAGCAATTTCCGCCTAGTTTTAGTGCGGTTCAGGTGGGAGGAAAACGCCTTTATGAGTTAGCTAGGAAAGGCGAAACTGTGGAAGTTGCTGCTAGGAAAGTGGAGGTTTTTCGACTGGAAATCTTGGATTGGCGATCGGGGGATTTTCCTGAATTAGATTTGTCGATCGCCTGCGGGGCGGGTACTTACATTCGGGCTATCGCGCGGGATTTGGGTGCGGTGTTGAATACAGGCGCTACTTTGGCTTGTTTGACTCGCACCGAAAGTAGCGGTTTCTCGATCGACCAAAGTCTCAGTTTTGAGGAATTAGAACTGCAATTGCAGGAGGATAAATTCTGCCCGATTTTACCATCGGCGGTTTTGGGGCATTTAGGGGCGATCGTCCTTTCCCCTGAATATACCAAACGCTGGTTTCAAGGACAGCGCCTCCCGATTCCCGAAACGCCGATCGGATCGGAGGAGGAAAGTAGCAACCCAATACCCGAACCTCCCTATCCCTTGCAGGTTTACGATCGAGACGGTAATTTTTTAGGTATCGGTCAAGTAGCGAACTCAGATACAAGTACCATATTATCTCCTCAAATTGTGCTTTAAGTATCTAAAATAAAACTGAAAATAGGTATAATTGGTACAGGAAAATTTGGCATAACTCTAACCGCTGAGAATGCTCTCGATGCACCTAGCTTACAGCGGTACCTGACGAGATTGGCCTATTAATCTAATCAATCGCTGAGGTAAAAATTGTGAAAATATTGCTGATCGGATTAATCCGAGGCTACAAAATGGGGATTTCTCCTTACCTGCCTAACGCCTGTAGATTTCAGCCAACTTGTTCGCAATACGCGATCGAAGCAATAGAAAGATTTGGGCCGACCCGCGGCAGCTCAATGGCAGTTAAGCGGATTTTGCGCTGTCATCCTTTTCATCCAGGGGGTTACGATCCAGTACCTCCCACAGATAGCGAGGGCAATTAGTTATTAGTCACAAACAGTATTTTAGTTATTAGTTATTAGTGCAAAGAGGCGTTGCCTCCTCATAGTTAAAACTCCCGAGGGGAATCACTCCCTAAGAGGGTTAAATTCTCACAATTAGTGGTTTTTCTTAACCCAAATTCAGTAATATCACTGTTATCTTTCAAAACTCAGCAGCTATATAATGGTACAAACAGAGTACAGGGGATGCGAGTTGATATGTCTGCTACCGCAATAGGATACAAAATGTTGTCCCATACTCTGGCTGTACTCAGCCAGAAACAAGCAACGGGGAAACTGGTGTTAGAGCAAGGGGAACAACAGTGGCAACTTTACTTTTTTCAGGGTAGTTTGGTTTATGCCACAGGAGGAGCGCACAGATCGAGGCGCTGGTATAGGGCGATCGGGCAACACTGTCGAAACTTTCACGTGGATCTCAGAGACCTCGATGCTGGAGAACTCTGGGAATATCAACTGCTTCAGCGAGGGGTAGCAGCCAGCGAAATGAGTCTGGAACAAGCTAGGGCGATCGTCCACACCAGCCTTTCCGAAGTGTTATTTGCTCTGATCGGTCAATCGGGTTTGCGCCGGGAGTGGCGTCCCTCCCAGAAATATTTTTCTACCATTACCTCTTCTTTGCTGCTGTCTTTAACAGAAGTAGAGAAAATTCTGTGTTGTACAGAAGAAATTTGGCAGAAGTGGAAAGCAATGGGTTTGTGGCTAGTAGACCCAGAACAAGCACCGCTTTTAAAACCGTCGGCTCAGTTGCAGCAAAATCGATTTAGTTCTAATTCTTTGATCGCTTTGGGTAACGTATTCAACGGCGAGAATACTCTTTGGGATATTGCATTTAAGAAAAAGCAGTGCGTGACAGTGGCAACTCGCGCTTTAGTTAATTACATCAAGCAGGGTTTAGTAAATTTCCGAACAGTACCAGACTTGCCGTCACCTATAGAACAGTGGCGCCTTGCCGCAGCGATGGCTGGGCCGGGTCGCCCTTTGATTGCCTGTATCGATGACAGTCCGACAGTTTGCGAATTTTTAGAGCAAATTTTATTGCCGGAGGGGTATCGAGTCCTAAAAATTCAAGACCCCATGCAGGGAGTGGGCCTCCTCGCCAAACAAAAGCCTGCTTTAATTTTTATGGACGTGGTGATGCCCAAGACAAGTGGGTTTGCTTTGTGCAATTTTTTGCGAAAAACACCTGCTTTTCGGGAAACTCCGATCGTGTTTTTGACCGGTCAAGACAGTATAATTGACCGTACGCGGGCGAAATTTACAGGTGCTTCCGATTTTTTGAGCAAGCCTGCCAATCCCGAACAGGTTGTGCAAATAGTTGACAAGTATTTGAAGGTAAAAGGCGATCGCCACCCTTCAGCAATTCGCCCCCAAGATTTACTCCATTCACGACAACTTACCCTGGCAAATTCTTGAACGCAAATTATGGGTACAAAACCTCACTTATCGGGTGCGTTAGCCTCCGGGCTACCCGATAAGTATTGTAAAATCAAGGCGCAACCGGATTTTACCAATAAATCTTGTAGGGGCGGCTGCATAATTTATATTGATTTAAAAGCCCGGATTTCCGTAAACCCGCCCAGCGCGTATTGATTCTAATACCAGTTCCAACCTATTGACAAAAAGAATGCAACTGTACGCAAGTTCCCAGCCAGATGCTCATCAGTCATTTCCAGTTTTTTAATCTAAAATCTAAAATCTAAAATGGTATAATCCATAAAACTTGATATTAATTATGAGCGATCGTACCCCGCAGGTGAGCGTAGTAATTCCGGCTTACAACTGCGCTGCTTACGTCGGCCAAGCCGTCGATAGCGTTCTGCACCAAACCTATGCTAACTGGGAAATTATTGTCGTAGACGACGGCTCCCGAGACGATACCAAGTTAGTTTTAGAGAAATATGGCGATCGAATTCGCTACATTTACCAACAAAATCAAGGAGTTTCGATTGCCAGAAATCACGGTATCGAGGTAGCCCGAGGAGAATTTATCGCCTTTCTCGATGCTGACGACTACTTTTTCCCCGACAAATTAGCAGCACAAATGGCTGTATTTGCAGCGCGACCAAATCTAGGAATAGTTCACAGTGGCTGGCGTCTAGTTAATAGTATAGGCGAACCGCTAAAAGATGTCAAACCCTGGCAAAATGTTCCTAAATTAGACTTAGAAATGTGGCTGCGGTGGAAACCAGTATTACCCAGCGCGATGGTATTTCGCCGTCAGTGGTTAGAGCGCGCCGGCGGATTTGATCCTCGATTTCCCCCGGCGGAAGATACAGATTTAGTGCTGCGTTTAGCCTTAATGGGATGCGAAGCAGAGTGGTTGCAGCAAGTAACTGTTTGCTACCGCCAGCACGAACAAAGCGCCATGTACAAAGGTTTACCGCAGGCTAAATCCCTCGCTGCAGTCATGGACAATTTTTTTTCCCGCCCCGAATTGCCGGATAAAATACGTTTGTTGGAAAGGCAAATCAAGTACAGTACCTTAGTTTGGATTGCTTGGTATTTGTACCGCACGGGTCATTCTGTTGAGATGGTAGAGTTTTTGCAGCGTTCTTGGAATTATACGCCTTATTTGCCTGTGGAAACAGTAATTAATTGGGCGGAAGCTTTCGCCGAGTTTTCGCAGGATGCGGGAAATGAATTCGATGCAGATTTATTAGCTCAATCTCCCGAGTGGCAGCAGTTAATGCAGTGGATGATTCTCGGTACGCCAGCTTGATTGTGTTGATAGTCGATCGAGCTTTTACAAGACTTAATAAGTTGTGGGCGAGGACTGAAGTTCTCAATACAAACCAGCTTTTAACGAGTGAGAGTGTCCGGAGTGATCTGCCAGGGGCGACGGGCGGGAATTACCGAAAGCGCTCTTGTCACGAAGGAAGATAAGAGAAAAAGCGCTAGGTTTTTTGGGAAACGTGAAAAGCTGAAATATAGGAAGCTTGGATGCTATTTCCGCAGTTTTTTTCTAGGACTTCCCGCAAATTTGCCAACAAATAATTTCTCTTTTCATCATCGAGCGCTATGTAGACTGAGTAAGTTTTCAAAAGTGCCAGATAATCTTCTATGCTGTAGGTTATTTCACACACTAACTGTTCGTAAATTAAATCCTTGAACAGCCCAGAGTCAATAACATTTTGTCCGAATAATTTGATACTTTCTTCTTGATTTCCTCTTTCTTTGGCATGATATTCTGCTAGAGACGGAGCTTGAATTTGATAAACCTCATCCAAAACTCGGTAAACTCCATCCGGCGGCAAAACTCCCGCATTCCATAGCAAAATCAAAGAACCTTTATTTTTTAATGCAGCCGCCGTTTTTTGATACCGAATCTCCGGCGACACCCAGTGAAAAGAAGTCGCCGCCAGCACAGCATTGAATTTCTCAGCCTCTAATTCCCACTCTTCAAATGTGAGATTTTGAATCTCTACAGATGGATAAGCTGCACAGTTTTGTCGTGCTAGCTGACAAGCTTCTTGGCTGGGTTCGAGACAAAGCATTGAAAAGCCGAATTCAGCAAACGGAACAGTTGCAATTCCGGGGCCACATCCGATTTCAAGAATGTTTGCACCCACAGGAAGTTCAGCTAATTCGACAACGCGATTAATTAGTTGTTGAGGATAGCGCGGTCTTGTTTTGTTGTAAGCCTCTGCGATTTCGCTGTACCAGTTTTTTCGCTGTTCGGAAGTGTAGGTAGCGATGTATTTGCTATACCAATCTGGGGGTTTTTCTGATTCTTTTACCATTTTGAAAATTTTATATATTGCTGTTGCAATTACCAGATGCTGCGATTGCTTTGATAAGAGAGCGCTACGCTAACGCTCAAGAGTGAGCAATGACAACGTATATATAGCAATCCTCGCATCAATTATAAAATATTTCTCTTCTCTTCTCTTCCTTTGTGTCCTTTCCGTCTTCGCGGTTCGTTCTAACTAATTATGTTAAAATGAGAAATTATGCTTGAGTTTCTGCTTCAGTAAAAATTGGTGGCCACAGTTCAGAAATTGGCAATTCCCAACCAGGAAAAAGTTCGGTAACAGTCAAAATATCTTCATTTTTTAACACAATTGGTTCACCTTCCTGACGATAAACTGTAACAGTTTCTTCATCCGGATCGATCAAAATTCCTACTTGAGCTCCGAGTTCTATAAAATTCTTAATCTTTTTTTCTAGCGGTTTAATGCGATCGCTCTGTGATTTAATTTCTACTACCAAGTCTGGGACTAATTCTCCGAAATAACGGGGACTTTGCCTGAGACGTGCGGCTCGGACAAAAGAAACATCAGGTGCTGTGAGGTTAGCATCAGGTAAAATAAAGCCGCCTGCAGAGTCAAAAACTCGACCCAAACGGCGGGGATTCACCCAAACGAAAAGAAAGGCACTCAAGCGAATGCCAATTTCACTAGATACAATGTCTGACGGGCCCACAATGATAATCTTCCCGCTTTCTAGTTCAACTTGGTAGTCTTGACCGGCTTCTTTGAAGGTTTTTTGGACTTTTTCTAAGTCTTTGACTGTCATC
Organism: Microcoleus sp. S13_C5; assembly: GCF_036700845.1. Classification (NCBI taxonomy): domain Bacteria; kingdom Bacillati; phylum Cyanobacteriota; class Cyanophyceae; order Oscillatoriales; family Microcoleaceae; genus Microcoleus; species Microcoleus sp. S13_C5. The sequence continues at coordinate 21,210 of NZ_JAUBPR010000047.1, read as the reverse complement.
ATATTGATTCTTCCTTAATTTGTAAGGTGCGTCAGTCGCTAGCATATTTACAATTAGCAGAATTATACGGAGCTGACGCACCCTACAGTTTGGTTATTCCTTAGCAGAAAAGGAGTTCCCGCAGCTACAGCTTTGGGCGGCATTGGGATTGTGAAATCGGAAACCTCCGCCCATCAAGTCTTCTGAATAATCCAAGGTGAGTTCATTAAGATATTTTAAGTGCTGGGGGTCGATCGCAACGGAAATTCCCTCCGACTCGCATACAGCGTCTTCAGGGGCTGGCGCATCGTCAAATGCCATTGTATAAGACAAACCGGAGCAGCCGCTCGATTCCACGCCCAGACGAAATAAAGCATTGGGGTTCGGATGCTTCGACTTGAGGCGCGTTACTTCTGTTGCTGCTGTTTTGCTCAGATGAATCATTATGAGTAATTGGTAATTGGTAATTAGTAATTGGGAAGTAATGTTGAGTTTTAAAAATGTAGAATGTGCCTAGGCGTGTACCTTACCCGGAGAATGTAAAGTGCGCCGGGCCGCGCACCTTACCCCTATATTTTTAGCAACTTGAGTTACTTAGCCTTTTCATTACGAGCATAATCGTCTTGAAAGCGGATAATATCATCTTCTCCGAGATATTCGCCATTCTGCACCTCAATTAAAACCAGGGGGATAACTCCCGGATTTTCCAGGCGGTGAGAAGTGCACTGAGGAACGTAGGTAGACTGATTTGTAAACAGAACTTGTTCAGTTTCGCCACAAGTAACTTTTGCAGTACCAGAAACCACAATCCAGTGTTCGCTGCGGTGGTGGTGCATTTGCAGGCTGAGGCGGTGTCCAGACTTAACTTCGATCCGTTTAATTTTATATCCTGGGCCTTCTTCTAGAGTCGTAAATGAGCCCCAAGGCCGCAATTCTGTAGCGGCTATTCCGTTGGGTGCAGCAGGTGCGTGCAGGGTAGATACTTGAGAAATTTCTTGAATCTGAACCATGATTTTCACTCCTTGGGGATTCCTTGCTGAATCCTTTGGTAAACGACGTTGTTTTTTGATATTAACTAATCTATAGTTAAAACCGAAGCCCACCTGCGGGGACTGGTTAGCCGACTGTAGAGTTTTGCAAGAGTTGTACTCAGCCCGATCGACTTGCCTTAACAACCATAGCAAAACCAACATAGCTGTTGTCACCCGGTATTTGCTTGATCGCCCCAATCTACATCAAATCTTCATAGAAAGGGCGCTGGTTCTTGAATATTGATTAAAGGTGAATCCTAATCGATCTCTTGAGACTGCTGCTGCAAAATTTCTAGCATCTCTTGATAGAAAGGCAGCCATTGACCCAGGCTATCGCTGGCTGTTGCTAGGATTTGCACGGTTTCGATCAGCGAGTATCGGGCCGCATCTACCATAAGCTCGAGGAGCGGATGAATTCCAGAACCATGCTGCTGTGGTTCTGCGATCGCATCAATGTAGGCAGCACGCACCTGGTTAGAGATAATGACAATGGGCTTATCCCGCCCGCGACAGCAGGAGATTCATCAATAGCCGTCCCGTCCGTCCGTTACCATCCCGAAATTGATGAATCGACACAAAGCCAAGATGTGCTTCGGCTGCCAACTCTAGCGGAGGTAACGATCTGATTTTATCACTGTTGAGCCATTGGATAAATTCCGGCATCAAACCCGAAAGCAAATAATAGACCTCTTGCGAAAGTTTCAGGCCATCTCTAATTTACTCTTTAAACAATACTCCGGACAGTTTTTCAAGAGGAATGCGATGCCTTCGGCAAGCAACGCTTACGCAATAAAATAGAGAAGTGAAAAAAGTGAGTCCAATCTGAACCCAAAATAAACAGAAAAAAGGCACTCTTTTCGGTTAAGCTATAAACACACACAAGCTCAACAGATTGCCTTATGAAAATTATGGAATCAATCTTACAACAAATACCAGGGATTAGTCAACCCCAAAAGAAGTTTTTAATCACTTTATTCTCAACTATTTTGCTGAGCCTGTGGTTGGGTCAACTTCACGAATCTCATTCGTTATAGTTATTTGAGCGAAAAAATCTACCGTCGTCACTTTCTCAAAAAAATTAACTGTCCACAATTTAATCAATATTTCCTCGAACTAGCTTTAAATCCTGAACCCACAGTCATTGCTGTTATTGATTGTTGTTTTGTCAGAAAAAGGGGCAAAAAAACTGACGATAAAGCTTATTTTTATAATGGTGTAGCTGGTAAATCGGAATAGGGGTTGGAAATTTATGTGATTTCTATTGTCGAAATTGAGAGTCGTTTATCTTATAGCTTAAGCGTACAACAAAGTCCGTCACGTCCTCAAATAAAGCCGGTGAAAAAACTCCCACAAAATCCGAAGAATTACTGGTCTAAGAAATCTCGCAAAACACAGGAGCCTCAAAGCTCAACGCCTGAGATCACAGAGTTGATGACTATGCACAACATTTGAAGAATACTCGTTATTTCTGACCAACTTCTGTACGTTATTGGGTCGCTGATGGTTATTACTATCGCTCTAAATTCTGGGAGGCTGTGCGGGAGTTAAATTTAAACTTTATTGGCAAGCTAAGAGTTGATGCTAACTTACGCTATTTCTATACAGGTGAACAAAATAAAGTGGGAGCTCCACGTAAATATGATGGTAAGGTTGACTGCCATGATTTGAGTCGTCTTAATTTTGTTAAAGACCTAAAACCGGGAGTTTCATTATATACATTAGAAGTGAGTCGTTGTTGTTTAAATTGCCCAATCTGTTTGGCTTTTATCTCTAAGGTTCAAGCCAACGGAAAAATGAAAAATGCTTTATTATTTAGCACTGATATTCACTTGCTAGCTGAGCAAATTGTTGAATATTATTAGGCTCGTTTTCAGATCGAATTTATTTTTCGTGATGCCAAGCAATTTACGGGATTGTCTGATTGTCAAGCTCGTCATTTACCACGGCTTGATTTTCATTTTAATGCCAGTCTTATTGCCTTAAATTTAGCCAAACATCAACTCTCTAGTTGTCATTCATCTGCCAAGTCTTTTGTGTTTTCAATGGCCTCTTATAAACGGCTGGAATTCAACAAGCATCTACTTTCTACCTTTATTGATAAGTTAGATTTAGACCCGGATTTGATTTTAAATCACCCTAACCTTCCTTCAGTCTTGTCTTATGGTAATCTGGCTGCTTAAAAACTGTCCGGAGTATTGATCCATAGGGTCTTAGACAATAGCACATTATCAAGCAATTGCTGTCGATCGCGTTATGACAAAAATTCACGACTTGGGATATGACCCAGAAATTCGTCACCTCAACTATCCGTCTGGAGTTCACGTCTTGGCAATTCTCAAAAACGAACAGCACAAGCAAGCAGTTGATGATGACTACTTGCTAGAGGATTGGCAACAAACAGGTAAGGTCGCCAATCAACGCCGCTGCCGTTCATCTGTGGCGCGGTAAATAAACGAGTCAACAATTATCTAAAACCGTAGATGGAACGCTTGTAAAATTACATCAGCGTTCATCCGCGCTAATCTGCCTACATCTGCGGTTAAAAAATCCCCCTACGCACCTCCCCGCAACTTATCCAAAACCGTCCGGTCTTCCAAAGTCGAAGTATCCCCAGAAACCTCTTGTCCCGCAGCTAAAGAACGCAGCAACCGACGCATAATTTTGCCACTTCGCGTTTTCGGCAAAGCATCAGTAAATCGAATTTCGCCGGGACGGGCGATCGCCCCAATTTCCTTAACAACGTGCTGCTTCAACTCCTTAGCCAATTCATCGCTAGGTTGCTGCGAGTTGTCCAGCGTGACAAAAGCCACAATATCCTCACCTTTAATATCATCAGGTTTACCAACAACCGCAGCTTCCGCCACCGCTGGATGCGATACCAAAGCTGACTCAACTTCCATTGTGCCGAGTCGGTGTCCGGCCACATTAATTACATCGTCAACGCGGCCCATTACCCAGAAATAACCGTCTTTATCCTTGTGCGCGCCGTCCCCTGCAAAGTACACAAATTCGCCATCTTTCGGGTGCAAATATTCCCAATAAGTGCGGCGAAAACGGTCTGGATCGTTGTAAAGTGTACGCATCATTCCCGGCCAAGGATGTTTCACCACTAAATAACCGCCGCTTTCGTTAGTTACTGGTTCGCCATCTTGGTCAACAACATCGACCACAATTCCAGGAAACGGTAGGGTTGCAGAACCGGGTTTTGTAGGAATTGCACCGGGCAAAGCGGTAATCATAATTCCCCCGGTTTCTGTTTGCCACCAAGTATCGACGATCGGACAATTCGAGTTGCCAATTACTCGTTGATACCACATCCAAGCTTCGGGATTGATCGGTTCGCCGACGGTTCCTAACAATCGTAAAGATGACAAATTGCGCGCGTTGGGCAAGTGTTCGCCCATTTTCATGAATGTTCTGATCGCAGTGGGTGCAGTGTAGAAAACGGTGACGCCGTATTTTTCAATGACATCCCAAAAACAGCCAGGATTTGAAGGGCGAGGAGCACCTTCATACATTAAAGTTGTGGCACCGTTGGACAGGGGCCCGTAGACAATATAACTGTGTCCAGTAATCCAGCCGACATCAGCAGTACACCAGTAAACATCGGTATCTTGGAGGTCGAATATCCATTTGGTTGTCATGTGGGTATAAAGGTTATAACCACCGGTTGTATGGACGACACCTTTCGGTTTGCCGGTACTGCCACTGGTGTAGAGTACGAACAGCATATCTTCGCTGTCCATTGGTTCGGCGGGACAATTTGCCGATGCACCTTTTTGCAAATCGTGCCACCAATGATCGCGCCCGGGCTCCATGTCAATTTTCTGTTTGGTGCGCTGAACTACGAGAACGTTGGTAACGCTGGGTGTGGCATTATTTGCTAATGCTTTGTCTACTTGTGTTTTGAGGCCGACGGCGGTATCTTTGCGGAAGCCACCGTCAGCGGTGATGACGAGTTTGGCTTGGCCGTCGTTAAGCCGATCGCGCAAAGCTTCTGCACTAAAACCGCCAAAAACAACGCTGTGTACTGCACCGATTCTGGCGCAGGCTAGCATGGCGATCGCAGCTTCGGGAATCATGGGCATATAAATGCCAACGCGATCGCCTTTTTGGACTCCCAATTGTTTGATGACGTTCGCCATTTGGCAGACTTCGCGGTGGAGTTGCGCGTAGGTGAGGGTGCGGGAGTCGCCGGGTTCGCCTTCCCAAATCAGGGCGGCTTTATTTTTGCGCCAAGTGGTTAAGTGGCGATCGAGACAATTGTAAGAAATGTTAATTTTGCCATTGACAAACCATTTAGCAAAAGGCGGTTGCCAGTCGAGCACGGTATCCCAGTTCTGGAACCAGTCTAATTCTTGGGCGGCGAGTTCTGCCCAGAATGCTTGGGGGTCAGCTTTGGCTTTGTCGTAGAGGGCTTGGTACTCTTCTAGGCTTTTGATGTGAGCTTTTTGAGAGAATTCAGCCGGCGGCTGAAATAGCCGTTTTTCATGCAGAATTGATTCGATGGTATCTTGTGACATTGCTTTTAACTTTAGCTTCGGTTAGTCTTTTTAACTATTGTTTGCATAAGTTGGGGCAAAAGTATGTTTATTTTCCTTAAGACTTTTGGAAAATTTGTAGGTGTTGGGGATGTGTTATAAATTATGGTAGCGGTAAAAGGTCAGTTCTATCTTGGTACTCATCAAACGATCCTTGATAAATCAAAATCTGTTTGTCAATATTTTGTAATAATTCAGGTCTCAACTTGAGGGATTAAATACAGGATAAACGCATCTTAACTGAACCCCAAAATATGCTAGAGTTATATCCCAATAAATTTCTCTGTACTTTTTTGTATTTTATTGCTTCTATCAATGCCAATAGGTTGTAGTAAAGCTGTAACTTCCCCACAACAACAAACAAATTCCTTACCTTCAATAAATCTTTTAAATACCAGTTTTTTAGAGCATTTTGCCAACTTGAAAAACCCAAGAATAGAGAGAAGTAAAGAACACTTACTTAAAGATATTAGATGGATTGCGATTCTAGCTGTCCTCAGCGGCGCAGACGGATGGGTGGCAATAGAAGCCTATGGTAATGCCAAATATGAATGGTTAAAAAGCTTTCTAGAATTACCGAATGGTATACCATCTCATGACCGATTTAGTCGGGTATTTGCCCGAATTGAGCCACAACAGTTTCAAGAATGTTTTTTGAGTTGGGTAAATGCCATATTTGGGGAATTAGAACTAAACGTGATTGCCATTGATGGCAAAACAATGAAACAATCTTATGACCGAAATGACCAGCAAAAAGCGCTACATATAGTTACAGCATGGTCTTCATTTCATCAATTGGTTTTAGAACAAAAAAAACTCGCTAAAAACTCCACTAAACTGACAGGAATTTCGGAATAGAAATGTTAGAATTTGCCGGAAGTGTAATAACCATAGATGCTCGCTTGCTGTCAAAAAGACCTAACATCTCTGAATATCACGAAAAAATGATATTACATTTTAGCTTTAAAAGGGAATCAAAAATGCCTATATGAAGCCGTCAAATAATGGTTTGAAGTCGCTCAAACATCAGATTATTTAGGCAGAAAGTACAATTATTATCAACAAGTAAAAGCGGCACATAATCGAGGGGAAAAAAGACAATCCTGGACTGTTGATATATCCGAGTTACCACCTCTGCATAATCAAGAATTATGGACGGGATTAAAAACAGTTGTCATGATAATTAGTGAACGACGATTGTGGAATAAACCACCACATAAGCTCGTTTTTACGCTTAGTAGTTTAAGCAGTAATGCTGACAAAATTGCTGTGGCGATCCTCCGTCATTGGGGCATTGAAAATAGCTTACATTGGACGCTTGATGTTACATTTTGTGAATATAAAAGCCGGATTAGGAAACAGAACTCTCCCTAAAATTTTGCACTTCTACGTCGCGAGTGCCATAAATTTACTGAAACAAGAAAAAACTTCTAAACAAAGTCTAAAAATGAAACGCTATCGAGCGGGAATGGATAATAATTATTTAGTTCAAATTTTCAACTCTGCCAGCTAACGTTCACAATCTAACATTCATCTTTTGGGAAATTTATCCGGCTTTAAAAACTTTAGAAATTCTTAAATTTTTGATTTAATCTGCTTAAGTGGGGTTAAAGTTAAGAATTTTAAGAAGGTTTTTTTAGTTATTTAGTAATGCACAGATCCACCTTTTTGTCAAATTAATTTAGATGCGTTTACCCTGATTGTTTGCCAAACTTACATGACACGAGTAGAAGGAGAAAATACCAGACTCAGACACTATCTAGCTCGCTTAAAAAGAAAAAGTCTCTGTTATTCTCAATCAGACAGCAAGTTGCTCAAACATTCAATTCGATTACTAATTCACTATTCTTTTGTTTAATAGTGTTCCCGTTCCCTATTCAATTAATCATGACGTTCGAGTGAGATGAAGAGCGATCGCGCTTATCATACCTTAATCCAGCAAAGCCGAAATTCGCTGCTGTTTGCTTTTGACAATTACTTTGTACGAAAGGGATTTTATAGCGGGCTGTCACTCATCTGAGCTACCCCAGATAAGCGTCACTATAAAAAGCGACTGTTAAAGCGCTTCCCCCCACAGCTACAACTGGGGAATAGCAAGTTCAAACGACTTGCCAACCACTAATCCCCAATCAAACTATGCAAACCACAAATTCAATTTACACTCAATTGCCTCTTTGCTCTTCACTGCCCACACTGCAACGCAATAATAGCACCGCTGCCAATAAAGACGTGCGCTATCTCCAACAATCCTTAGTTAAAAAGGGATATCCCGTCGCAACTGATGGATTCTTAGGCCCAAAAACCGAACAAGCAGTCATCAAATTTCAAAAGGACAATAAGATTGCTGTTGATGGCATTGTCGGCCCTCAAACTTGGAGTCTATTAGGTGCTTGTTATACAGGTGAACCCGGATGTTAAATCCAAGTTAACTAATCCTAGACGCACGGGTAGCAAGAAACTGGGTTTTTTCACAGCATTACTTCGTTTGGGCCTCCAGAAAGGCTAAAAAACTAGGTTTCTGCCCGTCAAGAGTGCATCCAGGGCTATTAACATCATTTCCGCACTTCTCTGCTTTCAAACTACTTGCAAACAACCAATGGAGACTCAAACTATGCAAACCACAAACGCAATTCACATGGAATTACCTTCCTGTCGTTATTTTCCCCTACTCAAACGCAACGATGGCGTCACCCAAAATGAGGACGTTCGCTACCTTCAGCGACTCTTGAACGCCAACGGATTTTCCGTAACTACTGATGGAGGATTCGGCGCGAAAACCCAACAAGCAGTCATCAATTTTCAAAAGCAACAACAAATTGTTGCAGATGGCATTGTCGGTCCTAAAACTTGGAATAAATTAGGCGTTTGTACAACTATATTTTAAAGTTTGTGCAACCATCTTTTAAACAGAGTAGGGCGTGCAGTGCGCGCCCTATTTCTCCGTCGAAGTTTCCACGCCGGACCACCCCTCCGGGGCTCCGTACATTCGATACTTGCGAGCTCGTTTGAAATACAGCATGGCTACCCGATCGTCAGGATTGATTTGTAAAATATTCTGAAATACTTTTTGGGCGGCAACAAATTTTTGCTCGTAGTAAAAATTGAGAGCTTCTTGAAAAACCTCCGCAGTTTGCTGCTTAAGTACAATACTCTGCTCTGTTTCTGTCTCGTAAATTTCAAACACCGACACAGCATTTGTCTTTCCTTTCACCATTACTCGATCGACAAATCTGTACTTATATTTTTCTGGATCGTCTAGGCGATCGATAATTGCACCGCTAACTAGAATGCGCGCGCCGTAAACCTTAGTCAATCCTTCCAAACGAGACGCGAGATTCACCGCATCAGCAATCACCGTACTTTCCATCCGTTCTCGCTCGCCAATCGTACCCAACATCAAATTGCCCGCGTGCAAACCAATGCCGATCGCGATCGGAAACAAGCCATTTTTTTCTCGCTGCTGGTTATAGATATTTACTTCTTTCTGCATATCAATCGCTGCTCGCACGCCATCAGATGGAGATGTAGGAAACAGTGCCATGACTGCATCCCCAATGTATTTGTCAATAAACCCGTTATTTTTCCTAATTGCAGGGCTAACCCTTCCCAAATAAGTATTAATAAATGCAAAATTTTCCGGTGGTGTCATCTGTTCAGAAAGCGCCGTAAACGAGCGAATATCAGCAAACAGCACTGTCATATCTCTTTCCTGATTTTCGCCTAGTTTTACTTCAATAATACTCGGCTTTTCCAGCAAGTTTAGAAAATCGTGGGGCACAAACCTGCCGTAGGCTGCATTCAGTTTTGCTAGGCGAATTTGCGTGTTAATTCTCGCCAACAATTCTTTTTTGATAAAAGGTTTAGTTACATAATCATTTGCTTCTAAGTTAAAAGCTTCTACCAAGTCGGTAGTTAGATTTTTGGCCGTCAGCATCAGAATAGGCATTTCTAAAGGCGAGTATTTTTTGCGGACTTCTCGGCACACTTCATAACCCGTCATCTGCGGCATCATTACATCGAGTAAAATTAAGTCCGGCTTAAATCCTGATTCAATCAGATTTAAGGCTTCTAAGCCGTTGCTCGCTTGAGTAATCTCGTAGTTTGCTACAGAAAGACTGTTGATGATGACATGAATATTAATCGGCTCATCATCAACTACCAAAATTTTTAATTTTTCACTTTCTAGCAAGTCGCTGTTGTCTGATACCTGAGAATTTATTATAGATGATGGGCGGCCTAATTCAGGAGTGATTAAAATGCGATGTCCCTCGGTTAAATGCGGCTGTGTGCTGCTAAATTCCGGCTGACTCTCAGATACGGGCAAAGTAAAGGTGAATTGGGAACCTACGCCTACAGTTGAAGATACCGAAATTTTACCTCCGTGCAATTCCACTAATTGCTTGGCAACAGTTAACCCTAAACCCGTGCCGCCATATTCTCTAGCAGTAGAACCGTCAGCTTGTTCAAAGGACTCAAAAATTCGCTCTAATTTATCTTCGGGGATGCCAATGCCCGTGTCGGATACAGTAATGGCTAATTGGGAATTAAGGGGTGATTGTGCCTTGCCCGTTACCAATTCTGCTGAAATTTCAACTCGGCCACTTTGGGTAAATTTAATCGCATTGCCGATTAAGTTGTAAAGTATTTGCTGTAAGCGATTCTCGTCGGCTGCTATTGGCGGCAATTCAGGAGCGACTGAGTTAATCAACTGCAAGTTTTTTTTGCCTACTAATGGCTGAGACAAAGTGATAATCACAGAGACTATTTCTCGAATAGCCACGGACTTAATTTGCAGTTCTATCGTTTTGTGTTTGAGCTGAGAAAAGTCCAGAAGATCGTTAATTAAAGAAGACAATCTTTTCCCTGAGGATGAAATCAAACCTAAGTTAAAATTTGTTGATTCTGGTAGTTGTCCGGTAGCACCATCTATTAATGATTCTGCAATACCAATAATGCCGTTGAGGGGAGTGCGGAGTTCGTGGGAAGTATTGGCTAAAAATTCGTCTTTCAGTTTGTCCAGTCGCTGCAATTCGGTATTTTTAGTTTCTAAGGCAGTAAAAGATGCTTGCAGTTGTGCTGCCATGCTGTTAAAAGCAGTGGCAAGTACGCCCAACTCATCGGAGCGATCGAGTTTTACAGTTTGGTCAAATTGTCCTTCAGATAAAGCTATTGCTGCATTTTTTAATTTTATAAGAGGTTGGATAATCCAGCGAGAAGTGAGAATTCCTAACACAGTTGCCATGCCCAACGCTGCCATACATAGTAATACTGTAGTTCGGTTGCCCGCATGAATTTGTTCCATAAAGTCGCCTTCGGGAACGACGACTACAATCAGCAAATCTAAACCCTTGTCGTCTTGGAAGGGCAGGACTTTTAAAAATTGCTGCTTCCCGTTTATATCAAAATTGAGTTGCTGCGATTTTGTAATTTTATGCAAGTTGTGAAAGTGGGTTTCTAAATATTTAGCTGTAGTTTGCGTTACTGTATCGCTGCTTTCTGTAACTTTAAACAGTTCTTTTTTACCGTTTTGGGTGCGGAAAGGTTTTTCGGTTGTGGAAGTTGCCAGCAGCGTGCCATTTCTTTCGATAATAAAAGTTTGACCAGATTTACCTATTTTGAGGCTGTTTAGAAATTGACCGATACTGTCGAGACGCAAAGCAGCAATTAATACTCCTTCTAGCTGTTTCTGGCTGTTGTAAACTGGTTGCAGCGCGCTGAGGATCAATGTGGGTTCTAGGAAGGATATATAAACGGAACTCCAAGTTGGTTTGGCTGCTAGAGCCGCATAGGTGTAGGAAGGGTGCTGTCGGATGTCAAAGTTTTTGACAGAGGCTGCTACTGTCGTGCGATCGCCCGTATCATTAGTATTGTAAGAATAAAAGTCAAAATTTGTAGACGGGCCCGATGCGTTAATCAATAAAGTGCCGTTAGACATCTTTTCGCCAGTGCGATATTCTCCATCTTGATTAGCGATCGACGTAAAATTAATATAAGGATATAATTGCACTTGCCGCCACAGATACTTTTCCCAAGCTGACAAGTCTTTCATGTTCACAAAACCCAGTTTCACCGCATCCAGCTTGCTTTGATTGATTTGGTGCGGAGTTTGCAAATAAGTTCTCAAATTTTGCTCGATGCGATTGCTCACCTCCCCCATCAATTGATCCGCAAGGTCATTCACTGCTCTTTGAGAGTTCCTAAATGATAAGTATCCTACAATACCGACCGCTGCAAATACTTGCAAGACAAACGGAACTATGAGTACGGTTTGCAGCGTTGCTTTTCTTGAAAGTTTTGCCACTAAGTGCTTGAGAGAAAGAGTGGACATAACATTAATTTAGGTTGAAAAACCCAGTTAATACTTGGAGCGAAGACTTACCGTTGGTAAGTATTATAAACCATTTTGTACTTCAACACAACTTACGCAAGGAAGACCTGATTCTCGGTTTCTTCCTGAATCGCTGTCAAACCTGAGATTTTTCAGAGAAATCGCGTTTCTTTTTCGCAGAGATTTCCGCAATATATGCAAGTTTGAAGTCAAAAGCACCGAACTCGACGGCGTATCTTTCAGGAAAACTCCCAGTTTTGGGATCGAAGGCTTCAGCCTGAATGTATTATGACTGAGACCAGGTACAAAAACCGGATAAATACATAAAAATTTCTGCCCTCAGCTTAATGCTACTTTTACTACTTTTCATCCAAAGCTTCTATCCCCGACCATCCTTAAGGTACTCCATACATTCCATTCTTTAGAGAGCGCTGGCAGTAAATTGCTGCTAACTTATCTTGAGAATTTGTTTCGCAAATCTTACTGAATAATTTTTGTGCTTCAGTAAAATTTTGCTCGAAATAAAACTCCAGACATTTTTTAAATTCAGCAGCAGTTTCCTGTTTTAGTTCAATGCTTTGTTCTGTTTCTGCATCATAAATTTTAAACACCGAGACGGCAGATTTTTTGCCTTTTACTGTGACTCGATCGAGAAATCGGCACATATATTTTTCTCGATCGTCTAAACGCTCTAAAATTGAGTCACTAACTAAAATTTCCGCGCCGTAAACAGTTATTTATTAGCTCTGAGTGGAACTTGCCAGAGTTCAGCTCAAGCCAAAAACCAGCATAAATAGCAGCGTCTCTCCCCAAGCAAAGCGCCGTTTAATAAAATTTTGACAGGACAACGATAATTGAAACCTAGGTAAGGATTCAGGTATCTGAAACGTAGTCACAGAAGGACTTGTAGAATTAAAGCCTTCGCTAAATCAACAGCTTCATTCTCAATAGGTACGAAAATAAAAGCTTTCATGGTTTCTTAATAAGAATGGATATTTGATGATTATTCAATAAAATGGTTACACCGTATAGGTTTTACTGCTTTTCACATGACCTGAATCCTTACAAACCTAGTCTTTATGTTGCTCATCAAATATCGTATAAGTAGGTTTTGCTGGAGTAATGTCTTCCAGATGTTTTTTACAGGACTTATATTAGATCCGCTTACTTCCTGCTGTTAAAAAATGTCGAATTAAAAATTAAATTTTAGCGGGCTGTCCCTGAAATTAGCCGCAAAATTAAGCTATATTATACCAGATTTCAGGAAAGTGAGATTTGCTATGGCTGACTCTATTGCTCGCCGCTTGGAACAATACACGGTAAAACGATCGCACGAAGTTTTAATCGTCAAGGCCGAAATTGACGGCGAATTCGATGAAATTGCTATTTTTAAAGGCTTTTCTAGCTCCCTGACGCGATCGACCGCTTTCGATCCAGAGGTTCCTGTTTTGCCGGAGGAAGCAAAAATTGTCAGTGTCGATCGCGTGGAGAGCCCCTATAATCCAAATAACCCCCGCTATCTTCAGCAGGGGTTATCTTGGGAAACAATGCAATCTCTATTGTCCGAAGCGGGAGTTTAGCAAAACATTAAGGACACAACGCGAACAAAAGAGTAGGGACACAACATTGTTGTGTCCCTACTACAAAAGCACTATGTCCTTACCCTTAAAGCTAGAGCGTGCCGCCAGCAGCTTGGAAACGAGCTCTCGCGCGTTTGATTGCTTGCTTAGCTTGAATTTGCTCTTGCAAAGTGCCGCTAGTAGCCTTTTCCAAACGAGCTTCTGCTTCGGTGTAAGCAGTACGAGCAGCTTCTTTATCAATGGTTTCGCCTTTTTCAGCGCCGTTGACAAGAATAGTAACTTTGTTTTCTTGGATTTCTGCAAAGCCGCCCATCAGAGCAATAGACACCCATTCCTTGCCGGGACGGACGCGCATCACTCCGGTATCCAAAGCTGTCAACATTGGAGCGTGACCGCTCAAGATACCCAGTTGGCCTGTGGTGCTCGGCAGAATTACTTCTTCAGCATTAGAATCCCAAACAGTTTTGTCTGGGGCCACTACGCGCACAGTTAATGTCATAAATTGTCAGTTGTCGGTTGTCAGTTGTCAGTTGTCAGTTGTCAGTTGTCAGTTGTCAGTTGTCAGTTATCAGTTGTCAGTTGTCAGTTGTCAGTTGTCAGTTGTTACCAATAACCAATAACTAATAACAAATAACTAATAACTACTGACTCATGACTCATGACGACTGACTACTGACTCATGACTAAAATTACTTGGCGTCAGCTTTCATTTTTTCAGCTTTGGCGATCGCCTCGTTGATATCGCCCACCAAATAGAAAGCTTGTTCTGGTAACTCATCAAGTTCACCAGCGAGAATCATCTGGAAGCCCTTAATGGTATCTGCCAGCTTGACATACTTGCCGGGGGAACCAGTGAACACTTCAGCCACAAAGAACGGTTGAGACAAGAACCGTTCAATTTTGCGAGCGCGAGAAACGGTCAAGCGGTCATCTTCCGACAGCTCATCCAAGCCCAAAATTGCAATAATGTCTTGCAATTCCTTGTAGCGTTGCAGAGTTGACTGCACCTGACGAGCAACACCATAGTGCTCTTCGCCGACAACGCTAACTTGCAACATCGTAGACGTAGAATCCAGCGGGTCAACAGCCGGATAAATCCCCTTCGCAGCCAAACCGCGAGACAACACAGTTGTAGCGTCCAAGTGAGCAAAAGTCGTAGCCGGTGCGGGGTCAGTCAAGTCATCCGCAGGTACGTACACAGCTTGAACTGAAGTAATCGAACCTTCGGTAGTCGAAGTAATCCGTTCTTGCAAGTCGCCCATGTCTGTACCGAGAGTCGGCTGATATCCCACAGCCGAAGGCATCCGACCCAACAGAGCCGATACCTCAGAGCCCGCTTGCACGAACCGGAAGATATTGTCAATGAACAGCAGCACGTCTTGCTTGCTGACATCGCGGAAGTATTCGGCCATCGCCAGAGCCGACAGGCCCACGCGCATCCGAGCACCAGGCGGCTCGTTCATTTGACCGTAAACCAGAGCAATTTTTGACTTGCTGCGGTCTTCTTCGTTAATAACCCCCGACTCGATCATTTCTTTGTAGAGGTCATTGCCTTCGCGGGTGCGCTCGCCCACACCACCGAACACGGACACGCCGCCGTGAGCCTTGGCGATGTTGTTCACGAGTTCCATCATAATCACGGTTTTGCCGACGCCTGCGCCGCCGAACAAACCGATTTTGCCGCCGCGACGGTAGGGGGCCAGCAGGTCAATCACCTTGATCCCAGTTTCAAACACCGAAGGCTTGGTTTCCAGTTCGGTGAAAGCCGGCGGGTTGCGGTGGATGGGCATACTTTCGGAAGTATTGACCGGGCCGAGGTTGTCTACGGGTTGACCGATGACGTTAAAAATCCGGCCGAGAGTTGGGATTCCGACGGGAACTTGGATCGATTCGCCGGTATCTACTACTTCCATGCCACGCACCAAGCCGTCGGTGGTACTCATGGAAACGGCGCGCACTTGGCTGTCTCCGAGCAGTTGCTGAACTTCGCAGGTAACGGCAATGTCTTGACCTGCTTCGTTTTTGCCGGAAATCGTGAGAGCGTTATAGATTTGGGGCAGTTTGCCGCCTGGGAATTTTACGTCTACAACCGGCCCAATGATTTGGGTGATGTAGCCTACGTTCGTTTTTGTTGCGGTGGATACCATGAATAGTGCCTTTGTTAGGATGCTATTTTTCCCGTTATGGAAAAAGTCTTAACATTTAGAAATGCTATTCCTCAGAGTACCACTGAACAGACGCACTATTTAGATTTGTATGGGGCTGGTTAAGAGTCATTTTTTTGGTTGCTGCCCTCGCTTTTTTTTCCTGCGACCTGCAGCCAAAGCCCCGATCCCCAGGATAGTCCCGAATACTGTGACTGGTTCGGGGACTGGTTCGGGGACTGGTTCGGGGACTGGCTGGGGGACTGGTTGGGGGACTGGCTGGGGGACTGGCTGAGGGACTGGCTGGGGGACTGGTTGGGGGACTGGCTGGGGGACTGACTGAGCCGACACGGTGAAGTCTTTGAAGTCAAGCCCGGTTCCTGGTTTGGCATCGTCGAATGAGATTTGTGTGCCCTTAGCCAGTTCGGCCATTGTGAGAGATGGAAATTGCTCTGGACCTTTACCCCCGTTGATGTTTGCAAATGAGTTGCTAGAGTTGTAGTCGAGCCTAAAGTCACCAAACACAGCAAGCTGACATCCCGCCACCAGACATTCATCTCTTCGGAACTGGGTGCCGGCGGCCCACCATTGGGGGCTGTTCATGAAGGTACTCGACGATACGTATTGCTCCAAAGGCTTGCCGGTACCTGTGTCACTCCACAGCAGCAGAGCATAAATTTGATCCTGCAAAAATGTGAAGGTTTGGGTTATGGAGCCATTTTCGGACGTGACTGCGTTGCCGAAGGTTGCTTCCCAGTTGTTGGCCGAGGCGTTATCTGAGGGTTTAGTCTCGTAAAACAGTCTGGTGATGTTGGTGTAGCCATTGTTTCCTGACTGAGCTTGGGCCACCCACAAGCTGGACTGGTAAGGGCTGTGAGATTGGTCGAAGGTAAAGTTGATATTTGTATCTTGATCGAACTGGATGCCGCCAGTGCCAAACATGAAAGCTCGGACGGGCGTGCAGATGCTGAGCAACATTGTGGTTGCCAAGCTGGCGACTGTAAAAGATGTTTTTTTGACTAGCGTTAAGGTAGTCATAACCCTGATTCCTCCAGTATTGTTACGTAGTAAGGCGCAAAATGCCCTAAATGCCCTGTTGTCGTGACGCGAATATGACGATCGCGAGCCTGCGATATTTAGGACGATCGTCAAACCTAAAGAAGAGGCTCCACACCAGTGAATCTACATACAGATCTCACTTAAGGGTGTTTTGGAGTAAATGAGTGCTTCTTCTAAGAGTTTTCACTGACACCAGATTGACACAGTTTAATCTGTAACAGCAAGATTTTCATCCTGCCTAGACTTCCAACCTACTACATTTACTTCGTTTGAGTAACTGTCTAAAGTTGAGTGCAAGACTTGCAAATATTGGCTTTCATCAAAAATACATAAAAATTTTACTCCAGCTTTATAAAGTTTTGGTAAAGTTAATCCAATAAATATAAAGTTTTTGAGAGAAAGTCGCCTGTTCGGTTCGTTGCTCCTCAAAGCGTGCTGCAAGCTGCTCGGCCTATGCAGAAAGAAGCGGCGGCGACCGCGAGTAGGGATTTGAGCGAGTTTTTTGCCACTCTAAGCAAGCTGTATAATAGGCGAGCGGTACTTACGTAGTTTTGACTAAAACTCCGAGTTTTTTAAACCCCTAACCCTCGCATTCCGCGCTATATTTTCACCAACAGTCCCGGACGAATTAACCCGGTTTTTTAAGGTAATTGGGTCAGGGAAGCAGTGAAAGTCAAAAAAAGAAATCAAGTTTCATTTCCCGCGCCTGATTCCTAGTAAAAAAACTGTTTTTACGTAAATCCTAGTAATTACAAACATACATTTCCTTGTCCCCTCCTAATTATTCGGCAACTAAAAATAGGCGGCTCCTATTGACATGAGGAATTTTGAGGAGTAAATATAGGATAGATAAATACGATCGCACTTTAAGCACAATCTTTAAACACAATGACAGCCAACAGACTACATTTGCTCGGATGGTTATTCATTGTTAGCTGGCTGAGTGCAGCGGCGGGTTCGGCCAACGCGCAACCCATCGCTCCCGCACCAGACGGCACTAACACAGTTGTTACTCCCAACGGCAACCGCTACGACATTTCCGGGGGGTCTTTCAGCGGAGATAAGGGTAATCTTTTTCACA
This sequence comes from Microcoleus sp. S13_C5, assembly GCF_036700845.1. NCBI lineage: Bacteria > Bacillati > Cyanobacteriota > Cyanophyceae > Oscillatoriales > Microcoleaceae > Microcoleus > Microcoleus sp. S13_C5. The sequence goes on along the minus strand of NZ_JAUBPR010000047.1, from coordinate 3,467 downwards.
GTTTTACTCAGTTTGGCCTCAGCGAGGCTCAAACGGCTAACTTTCTGACAAATCCCAATATTCAAAATATTTTGGGAAGGATTACTGGGGGTAATCCTTCTTTAATCAATGGCTTAATTCAAGTTACGGGCGGCAATTCCAATTTATTCTTGATGAATCCTGCCGGCATAATTTTCGGGCCGAATGCCAGTCTCAACGTGCCTGGCTCTTTTAATGCTACTACGGCGACAGGCATTGGTTTTGGGAACAATCAGTGGTTTAGTGCGATCGGCAATAACAATTGGGCAACTTTCATCGGGACACCGAACAGTTTTGCGTTTACAAATTGGCCAGGGGGAAGCATCGTTAATGCAGGCAACTTGACGGTGGCACCAGGTCAAAGTTTAAGTTTGATCGGCGGTACGGTTGTCAATACGGGTCAGGTAAATGCGCCTAGCGGCAATATTCTCATCAGCGCCGTACCGGGTAACAATTTGGTGCGAATTAGTCAAGCTGGAAATTTATTGAGCTTGGATATTCAGCCGACAGCAAATCAAAGTTCGCTGCCCAACAATTGGACGCAGCCAGTGTTATCTTTGCCGGAGTTGCTGACTGGACAAGGTGTGGCACAGGCGACGGGTTTGACGGTAAATCCTAATGGCGAAGTTGTGTTGACAGGGAATGCTGCTGTGCCGGTAACTGCGGGAACTGCGATCGCATCCGGCAGTCTCAATGTCTCTGGCAACACTGGCGGTACTGTAAATATTTTAGGCGACAAAGTAGGAGTTATTGCGGGCAAGATCGATGCTTCTGGGGTTAACGGCGGCGGTAATGTACTGATTGGGGGAGATTATCAGGGTTTGGGGACTGTGCCCAATGCTTCGCGGACTTTTATTAGCAGCGACTCGACGATTAATGCTGATGCTGTTAGTAATGGGAATGGCGGGCGAGTGATAGTTTGGGCTGATGAAACTACTCGCTTTAATGGCAATATTACCGCCAGAGGTGGCTTGTTTTCTGGGAATGGCGGCTTTGCGGAAGTTTCGGGAAAGCAATCGCTGGATTTTCAAGGATTAGTTGATTTGCGATCGACCTTTGGTATGGCGGGAACCTTATTGTTAGATCCTACTGATATTACTATTAGCACTGGTGCGGATGCAGGCGGCACATTAGGGGGTACATTTGCACCCTCAAGCGGCACATCTACAATCAACAACGGCACGCTGCAAACCCAACTGGGAGCAAGCAATGTCACAATTTCCACTGCATCTGGCTTTGCTAATGCAGGCGATATTACAGTTAGTGCTCCCGTTCTTTGGAATAGTAGTAATTCGTTGACACTGCAAGCTGATAATAATATTACTGTTAATCAACCTATTAGTAATATTGGAAATGGGGCGATCGCATTAAATGCTAGTAATGCAATATCAGTTAATGCCAACCTTGCTACTAACGTTGGTACTAGCGGCGGAAATATTAGCCTCACCAGTACCAATGATATCAACACCACTGCTGCCACTCTGATTTCAGGAAATGGGGGAGCGATCGCCCTCTCCACTACTGGTGGCAACATTAATACTGGCTCTCTACTTTCCCCTTCATCTTCAGGAAATGGAGGGAATATCACCCTCTCTGTTACAGGAGGTACAGGTTCAATCAACACCAGTTATGGATATGCATATCTATCTTCCTATTCATCTTCATCTAATGGAAATGGAGGAGCGATCACCCTCTCAACTTCCGGCGGTAACATTACCACTGCTAATTTGTATTCCTTGGGTACAGGTACGTCCGGGAATATCACTCTTTCTGTTACCGGAGGAACAGGTTCGATCAACACCAGTGCTGGAGTTCTGGATTCCTCTTCCACTTCAGGAAATGGAGGAGCGATCGCACTCTCCACTGCTGGGGGTAACATTACTACTGCTAATCTAACTTCCTCTTCATCAGGTGTAGGTACGGGAGGTAACATCACCCTCACTGCCGGAGGAACAGGCGCGATCAACACTACTCCTGGAAATGTGAATGCCACTTCAGCTTCAGGAAATGGAGGAGCGATCGCCCTTTCAACTGCCAATGGTAACATTACCACTGGCTCTATGGATTCCACTTCATCAAGTGCAGGGACTACGGGAGGAAACATTACCCTCACTGTTTCTGGAGGAAATGGTGCCATCGACACCTCTACAGGCATTCTCACCTCAAGTGGGGGAGCGATCGCCCTCTCCACTGCTGGTGGTAACATTACCACTAGCAATTTGGATTCTTCTTCCTCCAACTTAGGGATTGCGGGGGGGAATATCACCCTTAAAGTTACCGCAGGAAATGGTGTCATCAACACCTCTGCTGGCCCTCTCGATTCTTTTACCACTACAGCCGCTCCAGGAAAAGGGGGAGCGATTGCCCTTTCAACGACTGGCGGTAACATTACCACTAGCAATTTGAATTCCACTTCAGCAGGTATAAATACGGGAGGAAGCATTACCCTTACGGTTTCTGGAGGAAATGGTGACATCAACACCACTGCTGGCTCTCTAGCTGCTACTGGACACAGTGGGGGAGCGATCAATCTCTCAACGACTGGCGGTAACATTACCACTGGCAAAGTGGGGTCTTTAGCATCAGGTTTTCCTGCAGGAGGTACGGGAGGGAATATCAACCTCACTACCGGAGGAACAGGCGCGATTGACACCACTGCTGGCTTTCTGGATTCCTTTTCCAGCAATTCAGGAAATGGAGGCGCGATCGCCCTCTCAACTGCTGGTGGTAACATTACTACTGGTAATCTAAATTCCTCTTCATCAGGTGCAGGTACGGGAGGGAATATCAGCCTCACTGTTACCGGAGGAACAGGGGCGATTGATACCACTGGCAAATTTGTGAATTCCTCTTCTCAGTCAGGAAAGGGAGGAGCAATTTCCTTAACTGCTCCAAATGGGATTAGTACAGGTGTGATAGATTCCCGTACAAGTTCAACTTCTAGCAGCAGTAATGCAGGAACAATTACTTTGAATCCGGGTACGAGCAATATTACTCTTAGTGGTGATATTAATGCCTCTGCTCAAACTGGAAGTGGTGCCAATATCAGTTTCCCAACAAACGTCATCCTCACTCAACCCAACACCACCATCAACACTTCAGGAACCGCGAGCGGTGGTAATATTACCTTTAATCAAAAGCTTGAGGCTACAACAGCAGGCGCTCAAAATCTCACTTTAAATGCGGGTGTAGGAAATCTCACCTTTACTGGTGCAATTGGTAATACCACACGGTTAGGAAATCTCACCGCCAATAGTACAGGTACAACTACCTTTAATACCGTTAATGCAGCCAGCGTCACCACCAATGCAGGTGGCACAACTCAACTCAATGGCAATGTGACTACAACTGGTCCTCAAACTTATGGAGATACAGTTACAATTGCCAATAATCCCCTTCTCTCCGGCAGCGGTATTACTTTCAACGATACTGTTAACGGCAGCAGCGAT
>NZ_JAUBPR010000231.1:0-4078 GCF_036700845.1 Microcoleus sp. S13_C5 | reverse complement strand
ATCAAGAATACTGCGGTTGCTGCTGCAACTGGTGCAGAGTAAGCGACGCAGATCCAAGGACGCATACCTAAGCGGTAGGACAATTCCCACTCACGACCCATGTAGCAAAATACACCGATCAGGAAGTGGAAAATTACCAATTGGTAAGGGCCGCCGTTGTACAACCACTCATCGAGAGAAGCTGCTTCCCAGATTGGGTAGAAGTGCAAGCCGATCGCGTTTGAAGAAGGAACAACAGCACCTGTGATGATGTTGTTACCGAACATTAAGGAACCTGCAACTGGTTCGCGGATGCCGTCGATGTCCACTGGAGGAGCAGCGATGAAGGCGATGATGTAGCAGATGGTGGCAGTTAGCAAGGTAGGAATCATCAAGACGCCGAACCAACCTACATAAATGCGATTGTCGGTGGATGTTACCCAGTTACAAAACTGTTCCCACAAATTGGCGCTTTCGCGCTGTTGTAAAGTGGTTGTCATGTGTTTATGATTGCTGTATTTGGTTTTCAATGTTCGGATGATGTTTCTATTATTAACGGTATCCTTAATGTTTGTAAAGGGGTTTCACGACAGTTAAACTGATAGAACTCATCAGGAAAGCTGATGACAGGAGAGAGATAGGCGTAGCTTGCGGGGCGGGACGCCATCGCCAGGGGTTTTGTTAAGAAAGTTGAGGGTTTTGCTTTCTGTGGGTCAGCTCGTGATACCTTTCTAAAACCTGAAAGCGGGAAAGTCCGGTGCAATTCCGGCGCTGTGCCGCAACTGTAAAAGTCAGAATGCCGATTTCGGGGGCGCTTTGTGGGCGTTTACTTTTGGATTCCCTGCGCAGCACGGGGAGGAGATTATTTGTTAGCTTTGACTAATTTGCCGACTTGTCCGGGTTTATTTTACGGTTCGATCGCCCGAGACGGAGTTTTATCGAGAATGCGGATTCCGGGGGGAATTTTAAACGCGCAGCAGTGCTGGACGATCGCCGATTTGGCAGATCGATACAGTACCGGCTGTTTGCAAGTGACGAACCGGGCAAATTTGCAAATCCGAGAAGTACACTCGGAAATTCCCCCGGAAGTCTGGAACCGCTTGCAAGAATTGGGGATAGCGTCTCGCCGCGTTGAAGTTGACCCGATTCGCAATATAATGGCAAGTCCGACAGCAGGGATCGATCGCCAGCAGTTACTGGATACTCGCCCGCTAGTGAAAGCTTGGGATGATTACCTGCAAACGCATCCCGAATTGTCGGAACTTTCGCCTAAGTTCAGCATTGGCTTGGATGGCGGGGAATCGGCTTCGATCCAGGCTTTCCGCAACGATATTTTATTAGCAGCAGGGCGGGCAAAATCAGAAATCGTTTTTCGGCTGCATTTAAACAGCGATACAGGGATTTTAATCCAACAATCGCAATGTATTTCAGTCTTAGCCGCCCTTGCTAGCGCGTATCTTGAATACACAAAAAATCGGCCTCGAATTGATGGCAAAAAGCCGCGTTTGCGTCACCTGCTGGCAGATTGGGGCGCTGAAAGTTATGTAGAAAGGGTAGAGAGGAATTTGCCGTTTATATTGCAGCGAAGGTCGATCGACCCATCTGCAAGGGCGATCGAACAATCCCCACATCTCGGCATCCACCCTCAGCGACAGCCGGATTTTTCGTACATAGGAATTGCGCTGCCTCTGGGTAGGCTAGAATCAAAGCAACTGCGGAATTTGGCAAATTTAGCCCAAAATCTAGCCAGCGGTACCCTGAGACTTACGCCGTGGCAAAATCTGTTGATTTCTGATATCCCCAACTCCCAGCTTTTTGAGATCGAACAGCAAATCGCCGATTTGGGATTGCACTCGTCAGCGACTCGCCTAGATTCGTGCTTGGTGGCTTGTGCCGGCAGCAGCGGCTGTGCGTCGGCGGCGACAGATACTCAAAGTCACGCCCTAGCAATGGCGAGGGATTTAGCGCAAAAATTGACAATCGACGGGCCGATTAACATTCATTTCAGCGGTTGCCAAAAGTCCTGCGCCCAGCACCGGCCAATTGATATCACCCTGGTGGGAATTCAGATTGAGCGAGGACACGAGACGATCGAAGGTTACGACATTTATGCGGGTAGAAAAGATTTGCCCTTCGGGCGACCAATTTTTCCGGCTGTGAGTGCGGCCGAGATACCCGGTGCGATCGAGCTTTTGTTGCAGGTGTATCAGCGATTTCGAGAGCCTTTGGAGTCATTTGGTGAGTTTGTCGATCGGCAGGCGATCGACCAATTGCAGGAGTTGTTGAATACCGAAAATCGGAATTGAAAGTGAAAAAAGATCCCATAAAAACAGACAAATTTTAAGCATTTCTCTTCCTATCTCTCTTCATATTTCTTCCTTCGCGTCCTTCGCGCCTTCGCGGTTCATTCAAAAAATCTATTTCACAAATCCCACAAAATTTCCATAGCAGTTTTAAACAATGATTGACTACATTCGAGACGGAACAGAAATCTACACCAAATCCTTCGCCACAATTCGAGCCGAAGCAGATTTGTCAAGCTTGCCCCCCGATTTAGAATCAGTAGCCGTGCGACTAATTCACAGTTGCGGCATGACCGATATAGTTGCAGATTTAGCAGCTTCGCCCGGGGCCGCAACCTGCGGGCGCCAAGCCCTCTCAGCAGGTGCGCCCATCCTGTGCGATGCCCGGATGGTGGCCGAAGGCATCACTCGCAAACGCCTTCCCGCTGACAATCCAGTGATTTGCACCCTCTGGCATTCCGAAATCCCGGAGTTGGCGCGGCAAATCGGAAATACTCGATCGGCCGCGGCCCTTGATTTATGGCTGGACAACTTGCAGGGTGCGGTTGTGGCGATAGGCAATGCCCCGACTGCTTTGTTCCGACTGCTGGAAATGCTGGATGCCGGAGCACCCAAACCGGCTTTAATTCTGGGTTTCCCGGTAGGATTTGTCGGGGCCGCCGAATCCAAAGCCGAACTGGCCGCCAACAGTCGGGGAGTGCCATTTATTACGTTGCACGGGCGGCGCGGTGGCAGTGCAATGGCAACGGCGGCCGTGAATGCGTTAGCGAAAAAGGATGAATTATGACTGAGGCGAATGGTAAATTGTACGGTTTGGGTATTGGCCCGGGCGATCCAGAGTTAATTACTTTGAAAGCTTATCGGATTTTGCAATCGGTGCCGGTGATTGCCTATCCGGCGATGGAAAATGGTAAGGTGCTGGCGCGGGCGATCGTCGCAGATTATCTGCGCCCGGAGCAAATTGAGATTCCGATGCCGCTGCCTTTTAGTCCGACGCGATCGTCTCAACCTTATTATGATATTGCTGCCGAGAAAATTGCCGCACATCTGACCCAGGGACAGGATGTGGCGGTGCTGTGCGAGGGCGAACCTTTTCTCTACGGCTCGTTTATGTATCTATTCAACCGTTTGTCGGGAACTTTTACCACTGAAGTTGTGCCGGGAATTTCTTCGACAATGGCGAGTGCGGCTGCGTTGGGAGTGCCGCTGACTTATCGTAACGATGTGTTAAGTATTATGCCTGCGACGCTGGATGCTGAGGTTTTGCGCGATCGGCTGGCGGTTGTTGATGCTGCTGTGATTATTAAGCTGGGGAGGCATTTTGCCAAAGTCCGGGACGTGCTCATTGAGTTGGGACAGTTCGATCGAGCGCTGTATATAGAACGCGCAACTATGCCTAATCAGCGAATTCGGGCGATCGCAGATGTCGATCCCGCTGAAGTTCCCTATTGGGCTCTCATTATGATACCCAGCCAGCAAAAGTCTGTATCCTAATATTTCCATGCCTGAAGGCGACGCGCTTCCAGGCTTTCCCTACTTTTTTGTGCATTCTTTCCCATTTATCCACCATTCCGGATATATATAACTCAATCTTATAACTCTCATCAGTTAATCTGTTGTTAAAATACTTTACAAACCTTAGGATATGCTTTATGTTTATTTACATGGCGGATCACAAAGCCGTCACGAACATTGAAAACCAAATAAAGCAATCATAAGCAAATGACAACAACCTTACAGCAACGCGAAAGCGCCAATGTCTGGGAACGCTTTTGTGAGTGGGTAACATCAACCGA
>NZ_JAUBPR010000230.1:0-4089 GCF_036700845.1 Microcoleus sp. S13_C5 | reverse complement strand
TGAACCGCTTCTCTTCTGGCGCTTTATTAATGTATCAACTCTCCCCAGAGTTGTCAAGCGTTTTGCGGAAATATTTTTGATATTTTTTTAAAGCCATACACACCAAGGGTTTCGACACTTATTACCTGCTCCGGTATCCCCTGGCTGACTCCTCTTTAGCGCAAGGGGTCTTTTTTTTGCCAAAATACGGCTTTGGGGCAGACTATCTCCCCCGTATGAGTAGAAGGACTCAGTAGTTCAACATGATGATGGGGCTTACTTGGAGTCTAGGTAAGCCAAAGTTAGAGTGTAAGGTGTGAGGCTGGATCACTGGGTGAGGATGACAGAAGCAGGCTGGTGCATGAGTCATATATTTAAGTGGTGTCTGCATTTCTTGGAGTTTACTGAGGGACGTTTGGGTCTCAGATTGAGCCGATCGCCCTTAACTATTCCTCTGATTCAAAATCCAGAAGTTGACACGACACGGTACTCTAACCATGATCAAACTCCCAGGAATCGATCGCCCGCAAATACACTATCCTGAATTACACCCCCAAAGTCCTTCAGTCAGTTACCCCAGTTATCAGCCCTTGATGATCGAGCGCGAGTTGGTCTCCTCAAAATCTACATCTAAAAAGTGTAAGTGACTCTCTTCCTCAGTATTGACAGCAATCACCAAACCTTTATTCCCCCAGGGAGCGATCGCCCGGGGTGAGGCGGGGCTACTAAAATTCCCTACTTGAATCCCTTGACTGTTTAACACTTCTATCTGCCCCCCAACGTCTGCCAATACCCATCCCCAATTAGCCACACAAGCAGACACTGCCAAACTTTCAAGGGGAATTCGCGCTACCTTGAGCGGCCACAATTTCATCAACAGCACCGCCGCTTTACCACCTTGGGGAATTCCCAGCAAAGTATAAGGCTCAGGTGTTAATAGGATCTGTCCGACGCTGGCAGACAACTCCACAGAACCCACCGGCGTGCCGCGGCGAGTGTAAACTCTAAAAATAGTTTGGGGATTTTTTGGTTCGTTGTCCGGCCAAACTGCTAAGACGTGTCGCCGATCCAAAAACATTAATTCTGGTAAATAGTGTTGTGGTAACGGCACAGTAGCGATCAGCTTCAAGGCTTTTTTCTGATCGCCAGGAGTGCTGTTTCCAGCTAAAGAATAAAAACGCAGTTCGCCGGGAACCGCTACTGTCAACCAGTTGCCGTGAGAGTCTACAGCAGCTTTAAAAGCATCTGGACCTTGCCTCAAACCCATATCCAGCAAACATTGAGGCTCCCAAGAGCGCTCATTGAGCCAGTAAAGTTTTTGCGGAGTGAGAACGCAGCAGCCGTGGGAAACAGGTAAAATGCCCCGCACGATTTCCGGCATTAATGAAATAGAAGTAGACATTTCTCCTGTAACTAGCTGTTTTCCCGGCTGAGACCAAACCTTCACCTCTGTACCTACAGCAGCATAGAGATACGTTTCAGTGGCAATTAAAGCGGTCAACGGTGCTGGAAGTATCAGTGGCTTGGGCTGCGAAAGCGCATAGCGGACAGTCCCAAGTAAATTAATCGCCGACAGTGATGCTTTTTCCTCTTCAACTTCTAGCAAAGACTCAGTTTCAGACTTCAGACTTTTATCACCACTGGTTGTGGGGGTTTCCCAAGGAATAATGCAGTCGCCCAATTGCCTGACAGCGGGGTCGTACATGATCAGCCGCAGAGCTTGAGCCATTTGGGAAGCACTGGCAAAACGGCGGGCTGGCAGCTTTTCTAAAGATTTTTTGACTATTGCTTGCAAAGGTTCGGGGATGGCGTCGGGAAATTGCAAGCGTTGATTCAGGTGCGCCCACCTCAAGTCTCCAGGGGTTCCCCCGAAAGGGCGGTAGCCCATTAGCAATTCAAACAGCAGAATTCCTACTGCATATATATCTGACATCGGGGAAAAAAGACCGTAAAACCGCTCAGGGGCCATGTAAGCGGGGGAACCTACGGTAGCGTCGGGAGAAATTTCTTGGTGGAGGCGAGTGGTACCAATTTCTGGCAGCCGACGCGCGATGCCAAAGTCAGAAAGCCGGGGCGACCAACCTTTTGCTCCTAAAGTTAGGAGGATATTTTCGGGTTTGATGTCGCAGTGAACTACGCCTCGGCGGTGGGCGTAGTCTAAGCCGGCTAAAACTTCCATGACTAGCTGTAAACCTTCGAGCAGACGCAAGGGGCGGTCTTGTTTGAGCAGGTTGCGGAGGGTTCCTCCCTCGCAGTAATCCATAACCAAGTACCTGCCTGTAGCTGTGTGTTCTAGAGCTCGGCAGGTAACAATATTGGGGTGCTGCAAGGTGATCAGAAACCACAGCTCTCGCAAGAATTCGCTAGTTGGGGCTTTCTGATGACTAAGTTCTTTGAGAGCAACCAGTTGGCTGGTGAGGCGGGAGTCCTGGGCGGGAGCTTCTCGAACGCTGGCACAAAAGACTCGACCAAATTGTCCTTGTCCGACTAGCCCTAAAATGCGGTACTTAGAATGTTGCATCGGTCTAATTATAGAAAAAGCTTGAGCTAGTATTAAAATATGTAAATAATTCTGACAAAAATTCAAATTTTTGAATCGCTCGCCAGGTACAGCCTATGTTATCTCAGGTTCATTCTCAGCCTCCTTGAGAGCGATCGCACAGTCGCACCTACTAAAATCCTTGAGCTTCGGAATCACTATCAATCTTGCCGGATGCCAATACCCGCTCGGGAACTACCTGTGGCTGCTATTTTAGTCGATCGCGACTATTACAGTTTTTTCAATGCCATGCAGAAAGTATCTAAGGTTTTAGCTTTTCAAGGCTAAGCTGGGGAATCGGGGCGAGGGAACAGCGATATGACCCAAACAGAAGTGCGGTTATGCCATAGGGGTTAGAGAGCCAGAAGCCGATGCTGTCGTCAAGGCATTTTAACTTTTTTGAGTGTTAGCCAAATTTTTTTGCGCTTTGAATAAGTTGATCGTAACTTGCTAAATACTGAACTTGACAGGAGCAAACATCAATATGGTTAAAATTATTAAACTAGATCCAATTGCGGAGGAAATAGCAGTCGAAACCCGATCAAATATCCTGTCTGCCTTACTTTCCAAAGACTTAGACGTTCTCAAGGAATGCGGGGGGCGGGGAATGTGCGCTACCTGCCATGTTTACATTAAAGAAGGCATGGAAGGCTTGTCGGACATGAACCGCCGCGAGAGAAGGACGTTGGAAGTCATTACTACGGCTAAAGCCAATTCGCGACTTGCTTGTCAGGCTCAAATTATGGGCGAGGGTGTGGTTGTACAGTTGCCTGCGGGGATGTACATTAATGCTATTGAAAATGTCGAAGCTCTGATCGGCCGCCGGGCCCAGCAAGATTTATTACACCCAATTACGGGTCAAGTAGTTGTAGAATCGGGAAAGTTAATTACTCGTTCTATCGTGACACAGCTTAATGAAACCCGCTTTCAAGTAGGACAGTACTTAGTTCGGACTAAAGAAGCTTAAAACTGATATGTTTGTATTTTAGTAGTAGAGAAAAATCTATGTTGAGCCAACTTGCGCGTTTGAGCATGGAAGCAGACGGACGCTACGCCAGTGCAGAAGAACTCCAATTTTTGAAAGACTACTTTCAGTCTTTGAATCACCGGATGAGTGCTTATAAAAAAATACAAGCCTCTGAAACAGAAATTATGCGGCAAGTGGAAGCACAAATGCTGTCTATAGACCCTAGTTTATTTCGGCGGGGGGCTAACGATATGACTGAAAAGTGCCGTGGAGATATTGTGCGGGTGTTGAGGCATTCAGCGGCAGCACTGTTGATTAATGATACGGAACGATTGCGCGATCGGCTACTACTTTGGTTGCAAACTATTTTAGGGGCTGTTCAAGTTAGAAATAGTGCGACCGTGACCTACGATGTGATGAAAAAGGTCCTCAAACAATATCTCACGGTGGAAGAAAGGAACCTATTTTTTCCGATTCTGGACATCAACCGCACTTTACTCGGCAAATAATCAAGGGGGTTGACAAGTTAACGGGACTTAAACATAAAATACGATAAAAATAGGTTATAATGCTTACATAGCAAGCATATAACGTTAAAAAATGA
>NZ_JAUBPR010000229.1:0-4096 GCF_036700845.1 Microcoleus sp. S13_C5 | reverse complement strand
TGGAGAACCATTTTTCTTTGAGCCACTGCCGAAAATCCCCTTGACAACTGGCTTTGAGCCTTAACTTGTCACCAATGGCCTCTCTTTAACTCTCTAAAACCTGTTTCTTCTAATAGAGCGGGCGATCGCCGGATCGTTGAAGGATAGAATGCGCGAGCGAAATTAGATTTCAAACTGTAAATCCAGCAGTCACACTTCACTCTATAAGCATTGGTAGCACCTACAATCTCTAGAAGTTCTAATAACAACCTCCAATGATTAGCATTTATTTGTTTACAACCTGTAGCTTATGTCACATACATAGCGATCTAACAGATCGGGTCAGCGGGCTAATACCTTAGCATCTCTCCTAAGCGGTTTCAATCAATCTGCTGCACCCGAATGTTAGTCTGCTGTTTAGAGCAAATTCTACGAACTAACTTGAGGAGCTAGTTGCCACACTTTAGAGTACTCTTTGATGACCTGGCGACCTTGTTTAGAAAGAAATTTAGTTGCAGCTTGAGTAGCAATCTTCGCTGTATCTCTACGGCGCTGAAACTCCCCCTCTTCGCTATGGTAAGCCTTTGCCAAATAAACCATTGAGTTTGTTACATAGTGTTTATTTATGAGATGAAAATTGCAACCTAGTAACATGGCTAAAATAGCAAAATTTGCTGATATTTCATTCTCAATCTCCTCAAATTTGGTTGTTACCTGATATGAATAAATAGTTGCATGAGATACTTGACATAAAACTGCCCAAAGATTCTTAAGCTCAGTAAGTTCGGGTGTCATTATCTTCTTGAGGATGGCATTGGAGAAATAAATCGTCTCTCCTGCTATCCATTTCGATATAAGACTGTCACTATGCCGTAGAGATGCAAATTTTGCGATCATTAATGCTTCATAAACTGAACGTAATAATGCCCGACCCGAACCGGGTAAACCATCTCTTGTTAAAATCAGTATTGAGTAAAGCGCAATTTCATTTTTAATTACTGCTGATACGATTGGCGTTTCTGCATCAGTATGTTGAGTGAGATGGCGTTCTCCTAAAAGACCATAAAACAACTTAGTATATTGGTACTGTGCATCCATACATTCCTTTAGTGTTAATAAGTGTTCAGAAAACTTTTCCTGAGTGAGACATTGATTCCGTTGACGTTCTCTCTCCAATTCGTTGAATCGCATACAGGATTACGATGTTAAATGCTAGCCTATACTAACTATTTATAAGTGACCAAGCAATCTGAAGATCCAAAGTTATAGAACAAAGTAAACTTGGATATTTAACAACTGCACTTAGCAATACTCCGGACAGTTTTTGGAACGATACTACAAGCCTTACAAGGCAAGGATCATAAAAAAGTCGAATTAAATGCCGCGTCAGGGGTAGAGGTGACATTGATTTAATTATCCACGCTCGCCTCAAAGTCATAGGGGATAAGCCATTGGGCCAGAGAAAAAGTGTCCGGACTATTGCTTAGAGCTTTTTAAAGTATCTGGCAACTGGGAATAGCTCGAAACCCGACTTTTCATAGGTGTGACGGGCTGGCGCATGACCAGGATCGCTCCCAGTCTCAACCATAGCAATAGTCATCCCAGCATTTTTCATCCAAGCCAGAGCAAATTCTATCAAAGCGGTGCCAATCCCTTGACCTTGAAAATCTGGATCGACAGCAACCATGTAAATTTCACCCATGCTGTCCTCTGAGTGTAGTTTCACGGCTACAAAGCCCACAGTAGAACCTGCATCGATCGCAACCCATACATTCGTGCCTTCTGCAGCACAGACATCCTCCACAGCTTTTTGCTGGCTCACACGCCAATGATTGGGATAGAATGCCTTGTACATACCAGCATTCATCGCCTTCTGAATCGAATCAAAGACCGGAGTCCATGCTCGAAGCGAAAGACGAATAACAGCATCAAGGTGGTGAGGGTCGTAGGGTTCAATTTGCATTCCCACATGAACTCCTGTTAACTCTGAAAGCTTTATTAGAGATACTACAATTTACTACAGAACCCGATCGCTTTTGAATACTTACAGGTAACTTTGAGGCTTATGTCTTGAGGGATATTGCTTCAAAGCCCAAACAAGCCAAAGTTAAGAATAAAGAACTTTATAAAGTTTGCGAGCTATGGCGTTTCATCAGCAATACGTCGGTATTGAACAACCAGCCATCGGTCAATTGATTCGAGAACTCAGACAAACCCTGAAGCTGACCCAGGAAAAGTTCGCGGTTCACCTTGGGGTATCCTTCCCAACGATTAATCGCTGGGAAAATGGACACGCCACTCCCTCTCCTTTAGCTCAAAAGCAAATTGAGATGCTTTTGAATCAGCTATCCGAGTCAAGTGATGCCACGGTACGAGAACGCTGCCATTCCATGCGAAGGAAGTATTTTTTATAAGGAACTAAACGCATGAGGGCGGAAAAAGTGAGGGCAATGGCTGAGAAGTTGTTTGTTGGGGGCGGTGAGTTGGGGGCGTTGCTGCGATCGCACGATTGGTCGCAAACGCCATTGGGTGCTGTCGAAACCTGGTCAGACGACCTGAAAATGGCGGTGCAGGTTCTGTTGACCGAACTTAATCAAGCTCAAAGACCCGAACAGGTGCAGCAAGCATCGGTACGGGAGCAAAATTGCACCCAAACAGATGCAGTGTGTGAATCCGAAGCAAAATACCGGACGTTATTGGAGTCGATCGACCAAGGCTTCTGCATCTGCGAAATGCTGTTTGATGAGAATGATAAACCACATGATTATCGCTTCCTCGAAGTGAATGCGGCATTTGAACGGCTAACCGGACTAGAGCAAGCAACAGGTAAACGAATGCGGGAACTAGCTCCCAATCATGACGCTTATTGGTTTGAGATCTATGGCAGAGTCGTACAAACCAAGGAACCTGTTCGGTTTGAGAATTATGCAAGCGCCCTAAATCGTTGGTTTAATGTCAACGCCTTTTGCATTGGTGAGCCGCAAAACAATCAGTTCGCCGTTTTATTTACCAATATCACCGAGGCGAAGCGCATCGAAGCCGAACGCCAACAGGCAGAAGTTGCCCTGCGTCAATCTGAAGAACACTATCGTAGGTTGTTTGAGTCGATCGACGAAGGCTTTTGCACCGTTGAAGTGCTATTCGATGCCGATGGCAAGCCGTTCGAGCACCGCATTTTGCAAGTGAATCCAGCATTCGAGCGACAGTCTGGCATTGCCAACCCAGAAGGCAAAACAGCAAGCGAACTCGCACCGGGAGTGGAACAGTATTGGAATGACCTTTACGCACAGGTCATTAACACAGGTGAGCCTATCCGCACTGAAGTGCGAGCGGATGCGCTCAATCGCTGGTTTGACATTTTGGTTTCGCGGGTCGGCGATGCAGCAATGTGCCAGGTGGCGATCGTGTTTACCGACATCAGCGCTCGCAAACAGGCAGAAGCTACCTTGCAGCAGACTTCAGCCGAACTCGAAAGCCAAGTGCGAAAGTTTGATGCAACGCTTTCAACCATCACCGATTGTGTGTTTAGCTTTGACCGCGATGGGCGGTTTCTTTACGCCAATCAAGTGTTGCTCGACTTGTGGGGAGTCACCGCAGCAGAGGCGATAGGCAAAACAATGGCTGACCTCAATTATCCCCCGACCGTTGAGCGGCAAGTGCTCGATGATCTGCAACGAGTTCTTGAAACCGGAGAAAGCGTTAGAAATAGACCTCTTGCGAAAGTGCGATAGTTCTAGGTAGAATAAAAGAAAAAATTAGCTCCCATAAGATGAATTACGAACAAGTAAAAAAGTTAAACCCCGCCGACTTTAAACGCTACTGTGGAGTACATCAAGAGACATTCAAAGAAATGGTAAAAATAGTCAAAGCGGAAAAAATACTTCAAAACAAATCGGGAAGACCCAGTAAATTGTGCATAGAAGACCAAATCTTAATGACATTATCCTATTTGCGAGAATATCCTACTTTTTTTCATCTGGGAATTAAATGGGGTATTGATGAATCAAATTCTTATAGAATTGTAATTAGAACGGAAAAAATTTTAATAAAATCAGGTTTGTTTAATCTACCTGGCAAAAAAATCCTGAATCGAAGTCAAAATGAGGAGATAGAAACT
>NZ_JAUBPR010000228.1:0-4103 GCF_036700845.1 Microcoleus sp. S13_C5 | reverse complement strand
TTTGATAATTTTCGAGAACGGGTATTAGCTTGCTTCTCTAATTAGATAAAAATATCACCGTAAGTTCTGGAGAACCATCGCTCCTTCTCCAATGCTTCCAGAACTATCGGCAGGGTCTTTTTAGTTACATTTTTTCCTGTCGCCTTTGACAGTAGTTTCCACAACTGCGGAGCGATATTTTGTTTGATAGATTCTACCTGATAACCAGGAATCTTCATCTTATCGTATGTCAGACCCTCCGAGGATTTGCGGATAATTTCCTTTTCCACCTCGTTTAAAATCTCTCCTGTGCGATCCTTTACCCGCTGATTCAACCAGCTTAATAACGCATCTTCAATATCCATGATTTAGCCCTAGCCCACATTTTCTATAGATTCTACCACAAACTTTATGAACTTTATGAACTTTATGAACTTGATGAGTGAATTGATGGTGAACTGCCAAACAAAATGAATGAACTTTTGGTATTGTGATTCTGGAAAATTCCAATAAAAATATGGTTATGGTGCTGAGGTAACACGCTCAGTTATCTCTAGTAGCAGCAGAAATGTGGGAAGCAACGTTAAGCCATTGCTTCTCCACGATTAACTTTATTCACAGATTCCATTATGAACTTACTTCGCTCTAAATCAGCAGTTTCTTTACTGATGTTAGGTTCCCTCTCGGCTGCCAGCATTCTGACTGCTACTTCCGTTGTCACAGCTTTGACTGCGAAACCTGCTCAAGCAGCTTCCATGAGCGAAGCAGTCAATTTTCTTGGCAACAACTGGGACGCAATAGTCAGTAATCTTTGGTCTCCTTGGAACAAACAAGTGTTTATGACTAACCTGAGTCCACAGGAAACACAAGCTGTTCAAAATCAATACCGTAGTCGTGCCGACGGGGTGTTATCTGACCGATGTGTTAACAAAGTCGCAGACACTTACTACACAGGTTGGCGAAACGGTGCTACCAAAACTGCCATGCGATGGACTATTGCTATGCGAGTTGAAAATGGTCAAGCCAATTGCTACCAGCGAATGCCAAATCAATATGCAGATGCTTTTATGCGGGCGCGTGGATGGTAGGTAGCAGCTAATAGTTAACTAAGCTTGGCGATCGCGCTTCCCCTGTGAAGTCTGATCGCCACTCCCAACCTCAAAACCATCACGAAGAAAGGAGTCGAAAATGATTGCCAAAAATACTCAGTTTCAGAAGGGATGCAGTCAACTCGTGGCCCTCATAGTATTGTCCATTCCAATGGTCGCATTTCATACCCAAGAGGCTGTAGCTATTCCTCTCAAACCTATCCTTGATCAGATAGGGCGGGGTATGGTACAAGGCTTATTTGGTAATGGATATAACCCTCAAATACCACCCAATTATCAACAATTTACGGGTACTCAAGGAACAGGATTCCCAGAAACATATCCGACTCCACAACAGGGATATCCACAACAGGGATATCCACAGCAGGGATATCCACAGCAGGGATATCCACAGCAGGGATATCCAGAGCAGGGATATCCACAACAGGGATATCCACAGCAGGCATATCCACAACAGGGATATCCACAGCAGGCATATCCACAGCAGGCATATCCACAGCAGGCATATCCACAGCAGGGATATCCACAGCAGGCATATCCACAGCAGGCATATCCACAGCAGGCATATCCCGCATATCCACAACCAGCCTATCCACAGCAGGGATATCAGCCCGGATATCCCGCATATCCACAACCAGCCTATCCCCAGGCTTATCCGCAACCCGCCTATGCTCCTGCATACCCGCAGGCTTATCCGCAACCTTCCCCAATCATCTTGCCCATGTCTCCGCCTGCCAAGTCAAGCCCACCCGTGATCATCAACAACTTTTAAAAGTGTGAAGCCAGTTCCATCCAGATATCCTAAATGCAGCATTTCAAGACAAAACAATCCCCCTTATTCAGGGAAAAAGCGATTTTACCGCCCCCCTTATTCTGGGATAAAACCTATTAAAAAGCCCCCATTATTAAGGGGGGTTGGGGGTATCAGATATTCTAAAGTGCAAATTGAAGAATACCCTACATTATTATTGATTTTGTAGAAACCTGTGACAGGGTGTAGCGCTAAATGCTTACACCCTTTTTTCTGATTACAGAATTTGAGACGAAATCAATGCGATATTTTTTGCGATTCTGAGTGAATTAATCCCACAGGCGATGATCGCCCAACCATCCAAGAAACCGGGTTTCTGCGATAATTTACGCATCCTCACCAGATTTTCCGAAGAAACCCGGTTTCTGAACCCCGCCCCCAATACAAGAAACCGGGTTTCTGCGATCGCCGATAAACTGTTTATGGGTTTTGCTAATTTACAATTCTGCAATTTACTACTTGTGCTATAATTGAGTAAAAATCTTTGTAATTACTAATTGCTAAGATAATGCAAGCTGAAAAAATATCAATTTCCCTATCACAATCGCTAGTAAACTTTATTGAAAGCTACAAAATTGCTAAAGGATGCAACTCGCCCTCCCAAGTAATAGAAGTCGCTTTAGAATTGCTGCGGAATCAAGAACTAGAATCTGCTTACCGACAAGCATCCAGTGAAATAGACCCCGCTTGGGAGTTAACAGTTGCCGATGGATTGACAGATGAAACGTGGTGAAATTTACTACGCTAATCTAAGTTCTACGGTTGGTTATGAGATAGATAAATGCCGTCCAGTATTGGTGGTGAGCAATGACGCTAATAACCGTGCTGCCAATACAGTTACAATTCTACCAATTACCTCTAATGTAACCCGCGTCTACCATGCACGAGGTGTTGCTAAATCCAGAGGATAGCGGTTTATCCAAACCTTCTAAAGTACAAGCACAGCAAGTACGGACAATTTCCAAACAGCGAATCACCAGCGATGCAGTGGGAAGCTTGAGTGAGGAAATCATGCAGTTGGTAAATGCTGCTCTCAAACTGCATTTAGATGTCGATTAACTGTGATATATAGGCGTTTTTTTTCGTGGCACGGGCATCCCGCCTGTGCGACCCCAAGCTTTTAAGCTATAATAGTTGCGTAAAGTCGAGGTAAGTAAAAAAGTAACATGGATCAAACTTCTACAGTTACAATTAGCAATACATCTTATCAAACCCTCGCAGAAATCTCTGCACTCTCAGGAAAACCAATCGAAACAGTTCTCGAACAAGCAATAGAACAATACCGAAGACAACAGTTTTTAGCAGCAGCCAACCAAGCTTATCTTGCCTTACGCGATCGCCCAGAAGCTTGGCAAGAAGAACTTGAAGAACGGGAAGCTTGGGATATCACTTTAGAGGATGGTTTAGAATCACATCCGCAAAACCATCACGGGGTGATATATGGCTGATTGACTTGAACCCAACACGAGGAAGAGAGCAAGCTGGCAAGCGTCCCTGTCTAGTGACATCTGTAGATTTATTAACTCAGGGTGCTTCGGATTAGTTGTCGTACTACCAGTCACATCGAAAGATAAAGGAATTCCCTGGCACGTCGAAGTTAACCCCCCAGGAGGAGGACTTAGACAGCGAAGTTTCATTAAATGTGAAGATGTGCGATCGATCAGTATAGAAAGATTTTTTGAACTGTGGGGTACAGTTTCTCCCACAACATTAATGATGGTAGAAGAAAGACTGCGTATTCTTTTGAATTTATAGCTAAATTTTTTTTAAAAGCTTTCAGCCAGATAAATATCCCTTTCATTCCCCTGACTGAATTTGACTCCTCACCCACTGCCTAAACCCTCGAATCATCGACGTTTCACCCACATTTTCTTGCATTTCCAAAAATCCCATAATCTCAGATGGCGACAAAAAAGGAAAGTGAGGAGAAACCTCACTTTCTACATATTTCTGACCTTCCAACTGATAGAAGATTAAACGCGAACCGTTATAACGCCAAACCTCTAGCACGCCCAAACTCGCATACAATTCCATCCGGTTAATAGAACTGCTAGTGATGTCAATCTCGATTACTAACTCCGGTGGCGGATCGTGATTCAAATTGATTTGATTGAGGCTGCGGACAATCAGGGTAAGAGCATCTCAATCAGCCTTGACAAAAGGATTTGAGAAGAAGCATCATGTATTCATCATTCATTGCAGCC
>NZ_JAUBPR010000046.1:30277-47780 GCF_036700845.1 Microcoleus sp. S13_C5 | reverse complement strand
TTAAATCTCAGAGGCTATGTAAGCAAGTATTGGGTTTCAGGCTCTGAAATACGCAGTTTAAATGCTAAACAGCTTAGCAGCGCTTAGCATAAGGAATCTTCGTCCTCACTACGAACTCTACTGCGCGAGAAACTAATGTCATGGAAACTAAATGGAACCACTTAAAAGAGTCGATGCCAAGTCAATTCTTTTGTCGCCGCATTTAAATTCCAGCGCAACAATTGAGTAGCCGGTTTGCCAATAATTCCCGAAATTCCGATCGCCCTTCTGGGAGATTCAGTTGCCAAGGCGATCGCACTTTCGGCATCGCAAATTCCCCACTCCACCAAATTCTGAACTCCCGCCAACAGTGGCAGAGTTGTACCTGCCAAAGTAGCAGATTCCAGGGGCGAGTGGTAATCTAATCTTACCCAAGCTGTACCTTTTCTGACTTCAATTTGTCGGGAATCCCAAGGATAAACACCGTCAGGCAAACCCAAAGGAGCCAAAGCATCGCTCACTAAAAAAACGCCTTTTTGATACCTACCAGCGCGTAGCAAAAAATCCATCATTGTCGGAGAAACGTGCTTCCCGTCAGCAATTAAACCGCATTTTACGCCCGGATAAACAATCGCCGCTCCCAACAAACCCGGTTCTCTGTGGTGCAAACTCGGCATCGCATTAAAAGCGTGAGTTACCATTGAAGCTCCCCGCTCAAATGCTTGCTGCGCTTCCTCTGCTGTCGCTTGGGAGTGTCCGAGACTCACGGCAATTCCCAAACTTTGCAAATAGGAAATGACTTCGCCAGTGCTGTCTAACTCCGGCGCTAAAGTAATTATTTTGACAATATCGGCACAATCTCCTAAAACTTGCTTGACATTTTCTATAGTTAGCGGTAATAAAAACTCAACTGGGTGAGCTCCTCGCTTTTGGGGGTTGAGAAAAGGGCCTTCGAGGTGAACACCGATAATTTCCGCTGTTTTGGGCTTAATTTTTGCCGGATCAGCGGTTTGTACAGTTCGGATATAATCGGCTATAGTCGAGAGCGATCGCCTAAACTTATCCACCGAAGTTGTCACCAAAGTCGGCAAAAAAGCATCCACTCCCTGATTCCACAAAAATTGACAAATTTTCGGCAAAATTTCAATATGCTTGCTTTCTAAATCGGGAAAAGCAAAACCTAGGGCGCCGTTAATCTGCAAGTCAACACCGCCTAGAGAAAGCCAATCGCCTGCTACATCAAGCACTTGCAAATGGGGAGGACAAATCCGTTTAAATACGGCGTCCATCGGCAAAACTTCTTGAATGATTCCCGTTTCGTCAACAGCAAGCATCTGCAAATCCTTGCAACCGGGGAGGCGAGCATTCAGAATATCTGTGGGGGTAGCAGTTGGGGTTGTGGCTTCAGTCATCCGATTTTAGATTTTAGATTTTAGATTTTAGATTTAATATTCGCTACGGATAAATCCGGTGGCTGGCGATGAGGAGGGGGAGCTTTTTGCTTTTTGCTGGCTCCAGGGCTGCTCAGACGGGGGCTGGTGGCAAAATTGCTTTTAAGGGTCAGTTTTGGTACAAAATATCTAAATTTGAGTTAACGCAATCATTTAAAATTAGCATTTATCTGAAATCTCAAATCTGAAAATTTTATGAATCAAGCGACAGTTGGAATTATCATGGGTAGCGATTCGGATTTGCCAACCATGAAAGATGCGATCGCAGTTTGCGAAGAATTTAGTGTTGCTTGCTCCGTGGCGATCGTCTCGGCGCACCGCACCCCCGATCGCATGGTGGAATACGCCCAAACCGCGCACCAACGAGGCTTGAAAGTTATTATCGCAGGTGCCGGGGGAGCGGCGCACCTCCCCGGTATGGTAGCATCTTTAACGCCATTGCCAGTAATTGGGGTGCCTGTACCGAGCCGGCACCTGCAAGGCCTAGATTCGCTGTACTCGATCGTGCAAATGCCAGCCGGGATACCCGTAGCAACAGTGGGGATCGGCAACGCTAAGAATGCTGGCTTGCTGGCAGTTCAGATACTAGCAGCTCATCAGCCAGAATTGCTAGAGCGAGTCCTGCATTACCGCAAAACTTTGTCCGAATCAGTAATGAAAAAACAAAATCAACTAGAAGAGCTAGGCTATCAAAACTATCTCAATCTCAACAAATAATCTCTAAACTTTTGTAGTAAAATTGTAAAGTTTTCCGAATATTGCTGAGCTTACTAGCCATAAAGAGGGTGAAAGTGATGAAAATGACAGTCGGAAAGAAAAAGTCGAAACAAGTCAGGCGGGAGGCTTTAAATTTGCCAGCAGCTAAATTTTTTACGAAAGTCAACAGATTGAAGAAATTACAAAGGACGATCGCCCGCCTCAGTCCAAGTTGGCAAGCCTGCATACCAATAGCAGCAATCATCGTCTTGGTGTGGGGATATGCGGCGGTAGCCCAAACAGCTCCCGCGCCAACCACTGAGGAACAATTAGCAAGCCTTAAGGTGGGCATGGATACCATGTGGGTCATGGTGGCTGGGATGCTAGTGTTCTTTATGAACGCCGGTTTCGGTATGTTGGAAACCGGGTTTTGCCGTCAGAAAAATGCGGTTAACGTGTTGTCCAAAAACTTGATTGTTTTTGCGCTTTCTACGATCGCATTTTGGGCGATCGGCTTTGCGTTAATGTTCAGCAACGGCAACGGTTTTATCGGCAGCAGTGGCGGATTTTTTCTATGGAATGTAGCCGACAACAGCCCTGCCACAGGAGAGGCTTATCAAGGCATTTTCGAGTCGCTTAACTGGACGGGAGTCCCCCTCAACGCTAAATTCTTTTTCCAATTAGTTTTTGCGGGAACGGCTGCAACGATCGTTTCTGGAGCAGTTGCAGAGCGAGTTAAATTCATAGACTTCTTAATTTTCAGCTTGCTGCTAGTAGGCATTGCTTACCCAATTACCGGACATTGGATTTGGGGCGGCGGCTGGCTGGCAAAAGCCGGCTTCTGGGATTTTGCAGGTTCGACAGTGGTTCACTCGGTAGGCGGTTGGGCTGCTTTGATGGGAGCGGCATTGTTGGGGCCGCGGATCGGTAAGTACCGCGACGGCGATACTGTGGCGATGCCGGGACACAATATGAGCATTGCCACCCTGGGCTGTTTGATTCTGTGGTTGGGCTGGTTCGGGTTCAATCCTGGTTCGACAATGGCAGTCGATTCAAATGCGATCGCCCACATTGCGATCACAACCAACACCGCCGGTGCCTTCGGGGGAGTTGCTGCAACCATTACTGCTTGGCTGTACCTTGGCAAACCCGACCTTTCCATGATTATCAACGGCATCCTCGCCGGCTTAGTTGCGATAACAGCGGGCTGCGCTTGGATCAACGTGCCCAACTCTGCCATTATCGGCACGATCGCTGGTATCCTGGTAGTTTTCGCAGTAACTTTCTTCGACAACTTGAAAATTGACGACCCTGTAGGGGCAACTTCAGTTCACTTAGTTTGCGGCATCTGGGGAACTCTGGCAGTTGGGCTGTTTGCTGACGGCCCTACAACTGGACTTTACACCGCAGGCCCGGCAGCCGGATTGCTTGTGGGCGGAGGTTTCGGTCAACTCTGGGCGCAGTTGGTCGGCATTATCTCTGTAGGGGGGATGACCGTCCTGCTGAGTACGATTTTTTGGGCGGCACTCAAAGCTTTGCTGGGTATCCGCGTTTCTGCTTTAGAGGAGGCTGAAGGTTTGGATATCGGCGAACACGGGATGGAAGCTTACACCGGGTTTGTGAAGGAAATGAGCTTGGACAACAGAATTGAGGGTGGCTACGGCGGTTATGGTGGGGGTTCTGGGGGGAGGGCTAACAAACTGTAGAGCGTGCGCTCGATCAACCAATTCAGCTTTCGTGTCCTAGATTAGCTATTTATAAGCTAATTCACCCCTTTATTCAGAAAAATCCGAATCTGAAATACCCGCCAACTTATGGCTGTCTATCGTTGTGCTCGCGTTTCAATCTTCAATGCGAACGCGGGCATATTTTGATTTTTAGTTGACCTTTAATGGCTCACATATGGCGTTGCACAATTTGAGGATGATTTTGGTGTGGTGTCCCCCCTGCTGTGAAAATACACGCGTTCGCGTCAAGAAACCCCATCGGAGAAAAAAATCAAAATCATGCCGCTATTATGCAAAGCCTTACATATAGTAGTTTCCGATTGCATGAGATGTGCGGCGATAATTGGTAATTGGGAATTGAGGATCTGTAAATGACGAGCTTTGTAAACTGGTGTATTGATTAGAGTTTAGCGGCAATTGCTTTAAGTTCTTCAACGACACGCTTGTTCTTGGGATTCCTGCTGCCATCAAGGCGGGCGGAGACAACATTGATTATTTCTAGTATATCTTTAGCTAAATCCTCATCACAGCTAGTATTTTCGGTTTGATTTATAATCACTACCTCTGTCCCAAAGTGTTCGCACAAATTAAAAATTAGTTCCGAACCAAATCTCAGGAGTCTGTCTTTGTGAGTTATTACCAGCCTTTCTACTTGATTGTCTGCGATCGCCCGAATTAGATGTTGTAAACCCCGCTTACTGTAATTAACCCCAGAACCCACATCATCAATGATTTGGAATTGCCAGCCGTGAGACGCACAAAACAATTCCAAAACTTGTTTTTGTCTGTCTAAATCATCTTTTTGGTCGTGGCTGCTAACCCGAGCGTAAGCTATGGTTAAAGCGCCGTTGGGTTTTAAGCCGAGAAGATGAGCTAGGTCATACCGTCTGTGACCGTTAGCCGTGCGTTCCGGTATTAGCTTGCCTTCCGCTTCCCACCTCCGTAAGGTGGAAGCGCTCACACCTTTAATTTTGGCTGCTTCAGTTATAGTTAATTTTTTCATTTTTGAATTTTAGCATCAGATATGAGTAAGTTCGATCACTTTTAGATATATTTTTGTGCATTGCTGCCGCTTTGATAAATCCGATTGCGGTGCAAGAAAGTTTGGTAGGCAGATTTTTTATGGTAAAGTAGTGCGAAAAAGCAAAGTTCTGCATCGTCGCCCTTGCCCAACACAGCACAGTGCTTGATTCTTACAAGAATTGAGGCTTTAATTGAGCGGTAAAATTTGATGCAGCAATCAGTGCAAATTATTCGGTGTGAGGCCTGCAAATAGTTTGAGTTTATGGAGAAGTTTGGAGGAGGTAGCAGAAGTAGAACTCATAAATCCCTCTTAGGGATGGAAGTTAGCCGATCGAAAGCTGTTCCGGTTTGGGCTTTGCTATCTTTGGTGACGAACGGGGTACTGATACTTACAGTCGCTCAACTACTGCTGCGGGGACACAACTTGACAGAAAGCTTCCAGGCGAATGATGCGGTGACAGCAGAAGCGGTTGAGGAACCAATTGGCCAACCGGCGATCTCTGCAAAGGCAGTGCTAGACGTGCCTGTTCCCGGACCGCGACACAAATGGACTTACCAGCAGTGGGTGACGCAGTTGGGTCGAGAAGCTGAGGCGGCGGCTGCGAATCGACCCTCAAGACTGAGTATTTTGGCTGGGGATTCTCTAAGTATGTGGTTTCCGACCAAGCTGTTACCAGTCGATCGAATTTGGCTGAATCAAGGGATTTCGGGGGAGACTTCGGTGGGTTTGCTGAAGCGGTTGCAGTTGTTCGATCGAACTGCGCCGGATACGGTGTTTGTGATGATTGGGATCAACGATTTGTTGCGGGGGGCCAGCGACGAAGGGATTTTGGACAACCAGCGGCAGATTATTCGCGATTTACGGTGGGCTCACCCCAAAGCACAAGTTGTTGTGCAGTCGATTTTGCCCCACAGCGGGGAACAAGCTACTTGGGAAAATCGCGATCGGCTGTTGGCGATTCCTAATAGTCGGATTAGGGCAATAAATCGACGGCTCAAAGAAATTGCTAGTTCTGAAAATGTTTTGTATCTGGATTTGTACCCGCTGTTTGCGGATGCTGACGGCAATTTGCCAACTGAACTTAGCACAGACGGCTTGCACCTTAACGATCAAGGTTATCTGGTTTGGCGATCGGCCCTGCAACTGTTCGATCAGATGCAGTTGAAAAATGAGTCATGAGTCATTAGTTATTAGTCATTAGTTTGAAAGATAAAGGATAAAGTAAAATTCTCCCGAACTCTCCCCCTCACCTCGTTCCACTCTCCCCAACTCAAAACTTTCACCCTCTCCGACTACTGTGCTATCGCGGACTATGTCAAGTAGCAGCCGATAGATTAAGAAATATGATACTTAGCTATTTAGTATAGGGGGATACAGAATAACTGTTTGTACAAATGGTGCAATCCAAAAGGCATAGACCATTAGATTGATAGTTGACGAATTTAGATGAGTCCGGCTATACGAAGCCGGGGGGTTGAGGATTGGGGAATTATCTATTGAAGATTTGTTCCGCTAAAACAGGGACTTAAAACCAAATAACTATTGCATCTAAAATCCTCGCATCTAAAATCGGCTTGGTCTTCCCTGAAAATTGCTGAGTATGAGAAGGTACAACTAACGTGATCAAAAAAAGTTTAACGATCGCCATCATGGCGCTGTGGCTGTTAAGCGGGCCGCTGATGGACAATGCCTTAGCTCAAGATCCTGCTGCTGGTGCGGCTGCGGTGGCGCCGAATCCTATCAACAGCGGCGATACGGCCTGGATGTTGGTCTCCTCAGCACTGGTGCTGTTAATGACACCAGGGCTGGCGTTTTTCTACGGGGGACTGGTGCGATCGCGCAACGTCCTCAACACCATGATGATGAGCTTAGTCATGATGGGACTGATCGGCGTCACCTGGACGCTGTGGGGCTACAGTTTAGCATTTGATGTCGCCCCCAGCAACCTCAATGATAAAGGGTTTGCCCAAGGACTCGAAACCTTCATCGGCGGCTTCGACTGGATGTTCTTGAACAACGTCACGGCGGACAAACCAGATCCGATCGGCTACGCACCGACAATACCCCACCAAGTCTTCATGGTTTACCAAATGATGTTCGCCATCATCACTCCAGCCTTGATTTCAGGGGCGATCGTCGAACGGGTAACATTTAAAACCTATTTCTGGTTCGTGCTGCTGTGGTCTACCTTCATCTACTCTCCTTTAGCCCACTGGGTTTGGGGTAGAGGCTGGCTGGGCGCGATCGGAGCTCTGGACTTTGCCGGAGGCACAGTCGTGCACATCAGTTCCGGTGTTTCTGCAGTTGTCGCAGCTTGGGTGATCGGGCCCCGCAAAGACCACTTAAACAAGCCCCACACCCCCCACAACGTACCCTACGTCTTGCTGGGAATTGGGCTGCTGTGGTTCGGCTGGTTTGGCTTCAACGGTGGTAGTGCTTTGGGATCTGGTTCTTTAGCAACAGTGGCTTTTGTCACCACGATGATTGCCACAGCAGCAGGCGGTTTAACTTGGACAATTGTGGAATGGGTGCTCAGAGGCAAACCAACAGCAGTGGGAATTGCTAGCGGTTTCCTAGCGGGATTGGTGGGCATCACACCTGCGGCTGGATTCGTGCTTCCAGTGGGAGCGCTTTTGATCGGATCGATCACTTCGGTTTGCTGCTTCTTTGCCGTTAGTTTCCGGGCTAAGCTGGGATTTGACGACTCTTTGGATACCTTCCCGGTACACGGCGTAGGTGGAACTGTGGGCGCGATTCTGACAGGTGTGTTTGCGACTAAAGCGGTTAACGCTGCCGGAAATGACGGGCTGTTTGCGGGGAATCCAGGGCTAATCGTCACCCAATTTGTAGGCGTTCTAGCTACTTACGTGTTTGCGGCTGTCGGCACTTTTGTGATCCTGAAAATTTTAGGGCAGTTTATGGAACTGCGAGTGTCGTCCTCTGCTGAAGACCAAGGTTTGGATATCGGGCTGCATGGGGAAGAAGCTTACGGTGAAGATTTTGCCGGCGGTTTCAGTTCGTTTGAATCGAGTTCTCCTTTTGCGCCGAAGAAGGTTTAAAAATAGCCTAAGACTGACGCACTCAACCGTGTGAAACCCGGTTTATTTGTAGATTTATGCACTCCCAACCCAGATTTTTCTAAGAAACCGGATTTCTTTGCGGGATTTTGTCCAGAAGGCCGTCAGAGTCAATAATAGTGGTTGGGTGGCCCCGTTTTGCATTTGTTGCAGGCGGGGTTTTCAAATTTGAGATGAGAATTCTCCAATGGTTCTAAAATCAAAGGTAATTAACCTAGATTTCAACTCGATACCGCATGGATACTAAAGCTTTTAAACGATCGCTCCAACAGTCTGAAAACTACCACCGCAAGGGTTTCGGACACGAAGCTGAGGTAGCTGGGGTAATGCAGACGGCTTATCAAAGCAGTCTGATCCAGCAAATTCGCGACAATAATTACAGACTCGAACGCGGCGCAGTCACGATCCGGCTGGCTGAGGCTTTTGGCTTTTGCTGGGGGGTGGAACGCGCTGTAGCTATTGCTTACGAGACTCGCCAGCATTTCCCCTCGGAACGGATTTGGATTACTAATGAGATTATTCATAATCCCTCTGTAAATCAGCATTTGCGCGATATGGAAGTTGGTTTTATTGCTGTTGAGAAGGGAAAGAAAGATTTTTCGGTTGTCGATAGCGGCGATGTGGTAATTTTACCTGCTTTTGGAGCGAGCGTGCAAGAAATGCAGTTGCTTAATGATAAGGGCTGCAAGATTGTTGATACTACTTGTCCTTGGGTTTCTAAGGTTTGGAATACTGTTGAAAAGCACAAAAAGAGGAATTATACTTCGATTATTCACGGTCAGTATAAGCACGAAGAAACTGTGGCGACGAGTTCTTTTGCTGATAAGTATTTGATTGTGCTGAATTTGCAGGAAGCTGAATATGTCTGCAATTATATTTTACACGGGGGCGATCGGGCTGAGTTTATTGCTAAATTTAGCAAGGCTTATTCTGCTGGTTTTGACCCCGATGTGGATTTGGAAAGCGTGGGTATTGCCAACCAAACTACTATGCTCAAAACTGAGACAGAGAACATTGGTAAGTTGTTTGAGAAAACGATGATGCGGAAGTTTGGACCTGAGAATTTGAATGAGCATTTTCAGAGTTTTAATACTATCTGCGATGCGACTCAGGAACGGCAAGATGCTATGTTGAGTTTGGTTGAGGAAAAGTTGGATTTAATGCTGGTGATTGGGGGTTTTAATTCTTCTAATACTACGCATTTGCAGGAAATTGCGATCGACAAAACAGTTCCTTCTTATCACATTGATTGTGCGGAGCGAATTTTACCGGGAAATCGGATCGAACACAAGCCTTTGGGGGCCGATTTGGTCGTAACTGAAGGTTGGTTACCGGAGGGTAAAATTGTAGTCGGCGTGACTTCGGGTGCTTCTACGCCTGATAAGGTTGTTGAAGATGCGATCGATCGCATTTTCGCGATGAAAGCCGCTGCGGTTGCCTAATTATATCGTTTTCGCTGCCATCGGAATCATCCTTTTGCGAGTGCAGTGCGATCGTCTCGCAAACAGAGTATAATTCCGATGTTACGGGATTTGATATTAAATTAATTTCAATCGATGAATCCTCCGCAATTACCCGCTCGCTCGCATTTTTGCTACTCATTTTTGATACTATTGATAGGTATCATCGCTCCGGTGAATTTCTCCCCTGCTTCCACTAGGTTATTTTTTTAATAAAAATATATTAAAAGCTCGCCTTTTTTTGGGTAAAAAGCTTGACTTGACCAGCTTATGAAGGTATCATTTAGATAATGGGAATAGTGATAAAAATTGAATTTATGTTACCACTCCCATTATCTAAATGATACTCCAAAAATCAACTTAAATCAATAGGTAAAAACTCCTTTCTTTGAGGGGCAATTTGAAACTGCCACAGGAACACGAACGATACAAAAATCGATAAAAAAAGGCGAATTAAGCTTTGCAACTATCCTCTATTGTCTGGTGTCTGCCTGACTCACGAGACGCAAGAGAGCGATTTCTAGAATCTCTGACTTAAGGCGGATGCAAGGAGGAACCCGACTAAAGCACATACAAAATCGCTCGCATCTTTGATCCTTAAATATATAGGCTTTGGTGGCCGTATCGGCCCGCGCCAAAAATTCGAGTAGTTCGTATCCAGCTAAAATAAAAAAAAGCAGGACTCGCGCGCCGAGTATTTCATGAAACAATCACTGACTCCCCAAATCACCGCAGGTATCGGAATGGTAGTGGCGCTGCTAATTGTCAATGTGGCAACTTCTTACCGCAATACTCTCAAGTTAGTCGAAAACGAACGCTGGGTGAGCCACACTCACCGAGTTTTAACCGAACTCGAAGCCACGCTTTCCACCTTAAAAGATGCTGAAACCGGACAGCGCGGTTATTTGCTGACGGGAGAAGAACGGTATTTAGAACCCTATCACAGCGCGATCGCCCGCATCAACCAACAAGTAGTCGGATTGCAGCAGCTAACCGCCGACAACAACCTGCAGCAACAGCGCCTTCGTGGCTTGAAAATTGCGATCGACTCTAAATTAGCCCAACTTCAAGAAACCATCAATCTGCGACGCAAACAAAACTTAGCAGCAGCCGTGCGGCAAGTAAAAACGGATAGGGGAAAGCAAATCATGGGCGACATTCGGCAGCAGATAGCCGCCATGACTGCGGAAGAAACTCACCTATTGCAGCAGCGCGCCCGAGAATCTCAAGCAAGTGCTAATTGGACAATCCTGACTTTTAGCGTTGCCACTTTAGTAAATTTCCTGTTGATGGCGTTGGTTTACTATTTGGTGAAGCGCGATCGAACTTTGCGCGACAAAGCCGAAATCAAGCAAAATCAACTTTTAGAACAGCTAGAACACGATCGCCACTCCCTACAATTAAGCGAAGAACGTTTCCGCCGCGCCATTCTCAACGCACCGCTGCCAATTATGCTGCACGCTGAAAACGGACAAGTTTTGCAAATTAACAGCGCTTGGACAGAATTCTCAGGCTACGAATACTCAGAAATTCCCACAATTGAAGATTGGACAGAAAAAGCTTACCACAGCCGCAAATCGCTAGTGCAAGCAGATATTGATCGGCTGCACCAATTAAACACGCGCATTTCTGAAGGCGAATATATGATTGCCACAGCCAGTGGGGAAAGTCGAATTTGGGAGTTTTATTCCGCACCTCTAGGCAAGCTTTCTGACGGCAGAAGTTTAGTAATTAGTACCGCCATTGACATAACTGCACGCAAACAAGCAGAAGCAGAAATTCGGATGCTCAACGCTACGTTAGAACGGCGAGTGGAACTCCGCACCAATCAACTTCAAGCAGCTAACGAAGAATTAGAAGCTTTCGCCTATACCGTAGCCCACGATTTGCGTGCCCCCCTGCGGGGAATGCAGGGATTAGCTGAAGCTTTATTAGAAGATTACCGCGACCTCCTCGACGAACTTGGTCAAGAATACGCCCAGCAAATTGTTAATTCTGGGCAACAACTAGAAGAATTAATCCAAGATTTGCTAGCTTACAGCCGCCTCAGCCGCACTGATTTATCGCTGCAAGTTTTAGACTTAGACTCTGCTGTTGCCGAGGCAATTGCTATGGTAAAAGCTGACGCTAAATCCAGGCACGCTCAAATCAGTGTTCAATCACCCTTGCCTGCGGTAATTGCCCACCGCGTTACTGTAGTTCAAGTAATCGCCAATCTGCTCACCAATGCTATAAAATTTGTGGAAGGCGCATCACCCCAAGTGCAGATATGGGCCGAGGAAATTGAGCTGCCTCAAGAGGGACAGAGAGACACGGATAGAGCGGGAGAATTGGAAAGGCAAACTGTGGGACAGTGGGAACATTCCCAGTTTCTTATGGTCAGCCCTCTATTGCCAGTCCGCATAATCCGTCTGTGGGTAGAAGACAACGGCATCGGTATTGCTCCAGAACATCAAAAACGCATTTTTAGGGTTTTTGAACGGCTGCACGGTATAGAATCTTACCCCGGAACTGGTATAGGATTAGCTATTGTAAAAAAAGGAGTTGATCGCATGGGCGGTCAAGTTGGAGTGGAATCTCAATTAGGACAAGGCAGTCGATTCTGGATACAACTGAGGAAGCATGACGCAAACGCAGACGATTTTGCTGGTGGAAGATAACCCCGTTGATATTTTATTGATGCAGCGGGCATTTCGCAATGAGACTTTTGCTAATACTTCGCTGCAAATTGTCCGAGATGGAGATGCAGCGGTTTTTTATTTAAATGGTGACGGAGAGTACAGCGATCGCGATCGCTATCCTTTACCTGCGATAATTTTACTAGATTTGAAATTGCCCAGGCGCTCCGGTCACGAAGTTCTGGTGTGGCTGAGGCAGCAGCCGGAACTAAAACGCTTGCCAGTGGTTATGCTTACTTCTTCTAGGCAAACACTTGATGTCAAGCGCGCTTACGATTTAGGGGTGAATTCTTATTTGGTTAAACCAGTCGGGTTTGCTTCTTTATTAGAAATGATGCAGAGTTTTAGCGAGTATTGGCTCAACTATACCGAACTGCCGGAACCGAGAGAATTTAGTGGTTTGTAGTGGCTGTTTACCGATTTTTATTGCTTGTTTCCTCGTTACCAGGCTGTTTCTGGTAACGAGTGAATTAAGTTTTTAGTGAGGAAGCCCGTCCTTTTTTAGGGCAACCTCCCAGATTTTTATTAAGAGTGATCGAGCGGCCCTCTAGCTAACAGCCAAATTATAAATTGTTAAAGTGGTACACATTCTGGTAATTGACGACAACCCAACGGATAGGCTGCTTGTCAAACGCGAATTAGAGCGACAATTCTCGCAATTGCAAATAACAGAAATTCCCGACGATAGATTATTCGAGGAAGCACTGAAACGAGGGGGCTTCCATCTGGTAATTACCGATTACCAACTACGCTGGACGAACGGTTTAGATGTGCTGAAAACTATCAAAGCGCGTTATCCACAATGCCCGATTGTAATGTTTACGAATACTGGCAATGAAGAAATTGCTGTAGAGGCGATGAAATCAGGATTGGACGACTACATTATCAAGTCGCCTAAGCACTACGTCCGCCTTTGCGTTGCTGTTCGCGCAGTGCTCGATCGAGTTGCAGCCTGGGAACGAGTCGCTCGACTGGAAAACCAACTTCATTCTCTGCTAGAAAACTTAAATGTCGGAGTTTTTCGAGCGAGTTCCGAGGGGCAGCTATTGGAAAGCAATCAAGCTTTTTTGCGCTTGTTTGATGCCAGCAATTTAGCAGATGTCCAAGGGATTTATTTTCAGCAATTGTTTGTGCAACCCCTAAATTCAGGGGAGTCTCGGTCTCAAAATATCGAAATTACATTTCCTTTGGCAGACGGTCGAGTAAAATGGATTCGGTTTACTCAATATCTCTACAACGCAGAAGGTGAAAGTACAATTGAGGGATTGGTTGAAGATATTACTGAACTCAAGCAGGCTGAACTTGCTTTGCGCGAATTTAATGAAACTTTGGAAGAGCGGGTGAGAGAGCGTACTGCTGAGTTAGAAGAAGTTAACGAACAGCTCGAATCGTTTACTTATTCAGTTTCGCACGACTTGCGCGCTCCTCTGCGGGGAATTTCGTTTTTTTCTGAAATGTTGCTTAAAGATAAAGCCAACGAGTTGGATGCTACCGCACAGGATTACTTGTCTCGGATTAATGACGCTGCAAGTCTGATGAATACTTTAATCGAAAATTTGCTAGAGTACAGCCGCCTCAGCAAAGCTAACTTGCCGCTAAAAGCAGTCTCTCTTAATTTAATTGTGGCTGGCTCGATCGCGCAACTAGAGGCTGAAATTGCCCAAAAACAAGCTCGGATAACGGTTGTTGAACCGCTACCTACGGTGTTGGCCCATCCTGCTACGCTGCTGCAAGTCTTGGCTAACTTGCTCTCCAATGCTATTAAGTTCGTGCAGCCTGGGATAGAGCCGCAGGTGCGAATTTATGCAGAAGCTGAGCAGGAATATATCTATCTTTGGGTAGAAGACAACGGCATTGGTATTGCAGAAAGATTTCAAGAGAGGATTTTTGGGTTGTTCGATCGCCTGCACGGTCAAGAAGTTTATCCAGGGACGGGAATAGGGTTGGCGATCGCGAGCAAAGGAGTCGCTCGAATGGGGGGTGCGATCGGGCTGAAATCGACTCTGGGAATCGGTACCCGCTTCTGGGTAAAATTACGCAACTGCGAGTCTTGAAGAAGGAAGTTCGGCAACGCGCAGTGAATCGGGATTTATAAAGATGAGGTTGCCACTAAGAGGCTTTTAACAGCAATATTCTGCTGTAGCTGACAAGCATCAATCCCCGCCCTTCTTCACATCAGCACACAGAATAAACAAGTAGTATAGTGAGAGTTAACTGAGCTCTTGCACCGTTCCCGGCTGAGCATGGTTTCTGATCAGTTCTACAACCACTTAATTAATTTGCTTGTGGGGGACGCGCCTAAAAGGCTGGTTGAGGATATTACAAGCTATAAAATATAATAAAATACAAGCAAATACAATAAATTTATTGGCAAGTCTAATTAACCCACCAAGTACATATTTAAATTGTCGAGATTGCTCAATAACATATTGTTAGATTTAAGAATGTTTGCGCTCATACAAAAACTAAAAGGCTAATGCTGTCTATTCTGTTAATCGACGACAACCCGAACGATCGCCTGATGATCGACAGAGAACTGAGGAAAAATTTTCCCGATTTAGAAATTAAGTCGGTTATTGATATCCAAACTCTCGAACAAACCCTGGCAGCCGGGGGTTTTGATATAGTAATTACCGACTATCAACTGCACTGGAGTGACGGATTAACTATTCTCCAAAAAGTTCACAGTCGCTACCCCAATTGTCCGGTAATTATGTGTACTGACAGCGGCAGCGAAGAAGTGGCAGTCGAAGCTATGAAAGCGGGTTTGAGCGATTACGTATTCAAAGGGCGGCACTTCAAGCGGCTGGCGGGGGCCGTGGGCGAAAGCTTGAAAAAACAGCAGTTGCGCGAGAACTACGC
Source organism: Microcoleus sp. S13_C5 (assembly GCF_036700845.1). Classification (NCBI taxonomy): domain Bacteria; kingdom Bacillati; phylum Cyanobacteriota; class Cyanophyceae; order Oscillatoriales; family Microcoleaceae; genus Microcoleus; species Microcoleus sp. S13_C5. Next base: position 32,826 of record NZ_JAUBPR010000046.1, on the reverse strand, counting down.
GAAAACGTCGGCGCAGTTGGCAATTTCGGAGGAAAGGCTGAGGTTGGCGATCGAAGCCTCGAAAATGGGAACTTGGGATTGGAATGTATTAACTGGCGAGGTGGTTTGGTCGGAGGGACACGAACTGTTATTCGGGTTGGAAAAAGGCAGTTTTCCGGGAACTTACGAAGCGTTTTTTGCCTGCATTCACTCGGATGACCAGGTCTCGATCGCCCGCGCTGTTGCCTTTGCTTTAGAAAACAAAATAGAATACCAATACGAATTTAGAGTTATTTGGGCCGACGGCAGCTTGCACTGGATCGCGAGTAGGGGCAAGTTTTTTGATGATGATACGGGTAAATCGGTGCGATCAAGCGGCGTGGTTTGGGATATTACCGATCGCAAATTATCGGAAGTGAGGGTGCAAGAAAGCGAGGAAAACTTGCGCTTTGCCCTAGAAGCAGCTAATACGATCGCTTTTACCTGGGATTTGGCATCGGGGGAAGTCCGCCGTTCGTCCAATGCCGAAACACAGATGGGTTTGGGCCCAGATAGCACCTGTGGTACTTTTGAGCAAAAAAAGAATGCAGTGCATCCAGAAGATCGTGAAAGGTTTTTGGCAGATGTGGATGCAGCACTCAGCGGCACGGGAGTTTACGAGTCGGAATACCGCAAGGTGCGACCCGACGGCTCAGTGATTTGGCTCCACGACAAAGGGCGGGTGGTTTTTGACGCATCCGGCACACCCCTTCGGTTGTCCGGCGTGGCGATCGACATTACGGATCGCAAACAGTTAGAATACGACCGCTCGCGCGCGTTGGCCCGCGAGCAGTCGTATTTGCGCCGCCTGCAAAAGTTAACCTCCGCGTCAGTAGCTATTAACTCCACGCTGTCTGTGGCAGAAATACTTCAGTTAGCAGCTGATAGCGCCCGCCAAATTCTCGAAGTCCACCAGGTAGCGGTCAACCTCGACCCTGCCGCCACATGGGATGCGGGAATTAGCAAGTTTTCCATGTCAGAAAAATACGCCGCCTGGCAAGATTACTGCGAAGAGCCAGACGGTACGGGCATTTACCAACAAGTTTGCCAGCAGCAAAAGGCGATGCGAATGACTCAAAGCGAGTTAGAGTCTCACCCGGCATGGCGGGAGTTCGGCAAGGCTGCGGGGAAGCACCCGCCTATGCGGGGCTGGCTGGCTGTACCGCTGACGACTCGGGACGGCAGAAATCTGGGATTGATTCAGTTGTCGGACAAGTATGAGGGGGAGTTTGCCGAAGATGATGAAACTATTTTAATGCAGTTGGCTCAGGCGGTGTCGGGAGCGATCGACAATGCCCGGCTTTACGAGGAATCTCAGCAGGCAAATCGCATGAAAGATGAGTTTTTGGCAACTCTTTCTCATGAGCTGCGATCGCCCTTAAACGCGATTTTGGGCTGGGCGCAACTGCTGCAGCAACGCAATTTCAATCCGGCTGCTACTGGGCGGGCTTTAGAAACGATCGAGCGAAATGCTAAATTGCAAACTCAATTGATTGATGATTTGCTAGATATTTCTAGAATTATTCGCGGCAAGTTGACTTTGAATCCTTGTGCGGTAAATTTGATTTCGATGGTGGAAGCAGCGGTGAATACGGTGCGGTTGGCCGCCGATGCTAAGTCGATCAATTTGCGGTTTGCAATTGTAGATTTGGAATTAGAAACTGCAGAGTTTTCCGAAGCCGGGGAGATTTCTTGCAATCCTGAATCTCAGTTAAATCCGAGATTTTGGGTATCAGGAGATCCGAGCCGCTTGCAGCAAGTAATTTGGAATTTGCTGACGAATGCGATTAAGTTTACGCCGCGCGGGGGGCGAGTTGAAATCCGGCTTTCGAGAGTTGATTCGGAGGTTGAGCTGGCTGTTACCGACACGGGAATTGGGGTTGCACCGAATTTTTTGCCTTACGTGTTTGAGTCTTTCCGCCAAGCGGATGCTACGATTACTCGGAATTATAGTGGTTTGGGGCTGGGTCTGGCGATCGTCCGGCAGTTGGTGGAACTCCACGGTGGCACGGTTTGGGCCCAGAGTCCGGGACTGGATATGGGATCGACTTTTAGTTTCCGTCTCCCTGCGATGCAGGTAAATTCGATCCCCGACGAGGAAGCGCAGGTTTTGGCTGGCGCTGGTAATTTACTGGGAGTTAAGGTTTTGCTGGTTGATGACGAGGTTGATTCGCGGGAATTTATGAGGTTTGTCTTGGCAGATTCCGGGGCCGCTGTCAGGGTTGCATCGTCTGCTGCTGAGGCGTTTGAGGTGGCTTCGCAGTTTGGGCCGGATGTTGTGGTCAGCGATATCGGAATGCCGGAGGAAGACGGCTATTCGCTGCTACGAAGGCTGCGTTCTTTGAACACGCAAACAGGGAAATTTTGGGCGATCGCTCTGACGGCTTATGCTAGGGATGAAGACCGCGATCGTGCTTTTGCTGCGGGTTTCGATCGACATCTCTCTAAACCTGTGCAACCCGATGTCTTGGTAGAGACTATAGTCGAGTTGAGGCAGCAAGGGCTAACAACTTAAAAAATTGTCTTAATAA
>NZ_JAUBPR010000046.1:0-30177 GCF_036700845.1 Microcoleus sp. S13_C5 | reverse complement strand
ATGGTAAATGGTAAATGGTAAATGGTAAATGGTAAATGGTAAATGGTAAATGGTAAATGGTAAATGGTAAATGGTAAATGGTAATTGTGTTTGTAGTGGCGACTTTAATCCTCGTTAAACTCGCTCGTACTTGCCTTCCTCACTACCAATCTATAATGCTGATTTTACCGGACACGACTTGATTAACCGGACTGGATATCGACGGAATCGCTCAACTGAGAAATATAAAAATTTGTATTTTTCAAACTATTCAACTTCTGCTTGTGTGGCTTTGCTTCTAGCCCGCCTAAAATAGGCAATTTCTATGCCGATTAGGTGATGGGTTTGTGTTAATATGCTCAAATATCCAACAACCACGCGGTAATTAGGTGGACAAACTTCAGACAGATATAGAGGCAATTTACTCTCAAATTGAGGAATTGCGCCTGGAACGCCAGCAGCTTAGTATTGCCGATGTTGTTCCAGCAGGTGATTCGCCCCAAGCGATCGCCGATGCTTATCGGCGTCACGCGAGGGAAACAGCACAAGTGTCGGCAGAAGTCAAGGGGATTGATGATGCGATCGCGGCTCTGTCTGCTCAACTAAGTCAGAAACAGCAGCAGTCGGTAAAATTGCAAAGAATCAGTCCCATGGAGCAGCAAGTTGAAGAAGGAAGATTACTAGCTCAGGGGCACGCGGAACGGATTAATGAACTGGCGGCGGAACTGGCTGCGGAAGTGAAGGGACTCAAAGCTATCGCCGACCAAATTAGTCCCAGCTACTGGCAGGTTTATTACAAGCCTTTTATTACTGGTTTTAAGAGTATTTCTGTTCCCTACGTGCGATCTGACGGGGATGTTTGGACTATTGTCAATCGAGTAGTTTAGAGAGGCTGCGGGAGCAGAAATAATCAGCGCTCAAGACAATTTTTTTCCTGTCCCTATTCCTCTACCTCAACCTCGCAGCAGTTGCTTAATAGTGCCGACCAATTCTTGAGGGTGAAAGGGCTTGGCGATGTAAGCGTCGGCTCCTTGTTTCATTCCCCAATAGCGATCGAACTCTTCGCTTTTGCTCGAACACATCACCACCGGCAAATTTTGGGTTTTAGGGTCGCTTTTGAGCCGACGACAGACTTCGTAGCCGTTCATCCGGGGCATCACGATATCCAGAACGACTAAATCTGGGCGGTTAGCCTTGATTTGCTCTAGAGCTTCTACGCCATCACTCGCTACCGTGACGTTGAGTCCTCTACCTTTGAGCAAGTCGGCGATCATCTCCCGCAGAGTGACGCTATCATCAACAACCATAACTGTACTCATAGAATAATCCCTACCAAGTTTCTGGGTTGAAACGTTCACATTAACGTTTACACTAACGTTCACCTTCAAAGGTGTCTTTTCCTGATTGAGATTGCGCTCTGCTAAATGTAGTTTACCCACTTTTGCTGATTTCTCAATCATTTTCTGAGTAATTACCGCAAAATTTAAAGATCCGCGCAATCTCGGTTGACACACGAGGCTATGTCCGTTAGTCTATCATTTTCTTTCTCAAATGGTACTATTATCAAAAAATCAGGATATAGCTTGGTTGTGCGTTTCCCGTTGATGCAGGCGGCGCTCGGCCGCCTGCATCAACATTTCTCTAATTAGGATTTCTTGTACCTAAAGCCGATAGTTTTTGGTCGTAGAGCGTCTCTAAAACGACCGGGCGCTGGCGGTAGCTGTGACCGGTGTTTTTGCAGCCGTTAGCAACGATACCCAAGACGGAAGCTCCAGAAATTTTTAATTCTTCTAAAGCTTTGCGAACTTGCGATCGGTCTGTTTGCCCAATTTGGACGACCATAATCGTAGCGTCTGTGCGAGCTGCGATCAAGTGGGTGTCCGCCAAGCCTGCTACTGGCGGGGTGTCATAAATTACTAAGTCAAAAAATGCTTGAAATTGCTCCATCAGATACTGCATTTTTTTGGAAGAAAGAAGCTTGATCGGATCGGGGGGAATTTGGCCGGCGGTGAGTACAAATAAATTTTCTTGGTTCGGGGCTCGTTGAATCGCGTCGTTGAGGCTGAGGTCCGTGGAGATGGCCTCGCCCAGGCCACGCACGTTTGGCAGTCCTAACTTAGCGTGCAGTTGCGGGCAGCGCAAATCTGCATCTACTAACAATACTCGCTGTCCGACTGCTGCTGCTGTGGCTGCCAGGTGCAAAGCTACTGTAGATTTGCCGTCTCCGGCTACGGCTGAGCCGATTAAGAGCGATCGAATTGCCGTGCCTGCACTGAGCAAGTGAATGTTCGTGTATAGCGATCGAAATGCTTCTAAAAATTGAGAGTCCAAGTCACTCAAAATACTTGATCCCCCGCTCATCGGACCAGTATGCCTAGCTTCGACCGGTTCGACTACTTTCACTTTCGAGTTTGATCGAGCCGATGTTAGTTTTCTCTGTCTGGCTGGCGGTCTGCGCTTGACTTTTTTGGTAAACGGAATCACCCCGAGTATTGGCAATCTTGTGGCCATTCTCAGTGATTCTGGAGTGTGGAACACAGTATTTAGCACCTCTACGAGCAAGCCGACTGCTATGCCCAGCAGACTGCTTAAAATTACTGCCAGCGCTAACTGTTTTTTGGTTTGTTTGACGGTAGCTGTGATAGGGTTGCCGAATTTGTCCAGCGGAATTTCCGGAGGATTTATCAGCACCCAGGGGATTTGCTGCTGAGCTGCATCGATCCGCAAGGCTTCTCGTTTGGCCAAGAAGTCCGAAAAACTCTTAGTAACTACTTGCAGTTCCCGCTGTAAATCGTCGTATTGTCGGGTTGTGACTGAAAAGTTTCTAATTTTTTGGTTGAGAGCATTTTGCAAAGCTGTCATTTCGCGATCGCGCGCTTCCAATTCTTTGATTTGGGTCTCCAAATTTCCCATCACCACTTCTCTGGCTTGTTGAGTGGCGGTTAAAATCAGTTCTTCCCGACTTTTTTTCAATGCTAAAACTGGCAAACTGTCTTCTCTGTACTGAGCTAATTTCATTGACAAATCCGAGTCTATTTTCTGGATTTGACCTAACAGTCCAGCGTAAGCTTGTCCTTGGGTCATCAGCAGCCCCTGGGGATTATTTTCCTGGAGTAATTTTTCGTAGTTTTGGTAGAGGTTTCGCATCCCTTGTAGCTGAACTCTGATTTCTACTTGCTTGCCTCGAATGCTTTGAACTTGTTCAGACAGAGATTTTCCCTCTAGCTGCGGTTCAAACAAGTTGCTCTGCTGCCGCAGTCTTTGGACTTGCAGTTGCAAAACTTCCACTCTTTGTCGGAGCTTGGGCATCTCCGCATCTATAAATTTAATACCTTGATTAATGCCCATCAGCCGTTGCTGCAAGCTGTATTCTAGATAAGCTCTAGAAATTTTATCCAATACCCTATAAATTTTTTTTTGGTTTGAATCTTTGTAGCGAACTTGTAAAATTTTTGTGCCTTGCTGTTTGCCATCTTTCGTGTAGCTGATGCGGTTGATCGACATTTTTGAGATCAGTTCCGTATAGTTCATTTTGGGATACCACGTTCGCAATTCCTCAATCACTGGGTGCATCATTTTGGGGCTACGCAAAATCCTAATTTGGGTTTCGTAGTCTAGTAAGCTAATTCCTTCTATATTAATTCTTGCTAAGTCTGCAGCTTGGGTGTTGTTTAATTGTTTGGATTGCAAACCTTCAGCCGTGGCTGGTTCTACTAACAGGGAAAAGGAGCCTTCATACTCGACCGTTATGCTTTTAGAAGTGGCGATGATCGCTGTTCCTGCCAGGGCACTCAAAGCTATGGTGGCTGCTGCCATGACCAGGAAGCGACGGCGCACGACGCCTAACAGCCAGGACAAGTCTAGCTTTTCTTCTTCTCTCTCCTCTACCAAGTGATCTCTGTAGTTCTGAGCAGATAACTCCGGCAGTTTGCCATTCGATTTGGGTGTGAAGGGTTGGTAATCTTGTCTGCTATCCATATTCAGCCTGGGTATTTTTGAGGTTGATATTTTTGAGGTTGATATTTTTGAAGCGGCCAGGTCGCGGCTGGGTAATCTTATTGTTTAGTTTATTCTAGCCTTGGCCAGGAATTATCCACCTCACCCGCCGCCTTCTTACCTGAATAAAAATCGGAGAACGTTTATAAAATTTAACACTCCCGTAGCTGGCCCGACAGGTCCTATTACAGCGTTCATGCGATCGACAAAATTGACGAGACCCCTGCGAGATACGATAATCATGTCGTTGTTGCGAAGTTGAGGATTGGTTTCTTCGTTAATTCCTTGAGTTAAATCGACTTGGATCGTCCGTTTAGTAGCTGTACCATCGTTATTCAGGCGGACTAGCTCAACTTTATCTCTTCTAGCTCTGGTATTCTCGTACCCAAAAAATCCTCTGGAAATTAAAGCTTGATTCAGCGTGGCATTAGCTGGGAGCCTCAAGGGATCGAGGGATGTTCTGAGTTCTCCTACTACAAAAACGTTAATGCCGACGGGGGCAAAGTTAGTGCTAGCGAGCACACCAGCTTCTGCAGGGTTAACGATCGTAGCTTTGGGCACGATGATCGTGTCTCCCTCCTGGAGGATGGTATCTTGGGCGCCGTCGCCGGACTCTAGAAACTGCCACAGGTTGACTGGGATAATTTGTTCGCCTCTTCTGGTGACGCGCCGCACTTGGATTTGCCGGATGTCGGCATCCGAGGTGATGCCGCCGGCTAGCTGAATGGCCCGGATGACTGTGGGGAAACCTTCGCGGCTGAGGTCGTTTGTTGTGTTGCCACCGATCACGACGTAAGCCCCTGGGCGGGTGACTTGGCCAACGATTGAGATCGATCGAGGTTTTTCTGGGGGTGGCGAAAAGTTGGCCGTCGCAAATTGACGAGCTTCTGCTTGGTTGAAGTTGGCGACTGTGGGAATCACGATTGTGTCTCTGTCTTGCAAAATGATGTCTTGAGAGATGTCTCCTTCTTGCAAGAATTTCCACAGGTTGACGTTGAGCACTTGATCGGGGCCGTCTCGTTGGGGACGGCGGACGCGGATGTTGCGGATGTCGGCGACACCCGTGACGCCTTCTGCGAGTCTGATCGCTTGGGTGACGGTGGGGTACTGGACACTCGGCGAGGCTCCCGGGCCAGGAGTTAGGGTGATGGTGAAGTTTCCGGGTCTGGTAACTTCTCCGATGACGCCGACGTTGAGGGGGCGGGCGGCGACGAGGCTGACTGTGACTATGGGGTCTTTGAGGACGCGGCGGTAGGCGTTGCGGATGATGTTGGTGGCTTCTACTAAGGTGCGCCCGCGGATGGAGACCAGGCCGATCAGGGGCAGGTTGACGGAACCGTCGGAAAGCACTTCGTAGCCGCGGCTGAGGTCTGGTACTTCTAGTATTTCTATTTGGATGCGATCGCCACCGCCGAGTTTGTAGCTTTCGGGCGCTCTCGTAACGGGTGCAACGGTCTGGGCTTGGTCTGCGCCTAGGCGGATGGGAAGTTGTGCCGGGGTGCTTCTGGCGTCAGCGAGGACACTGGAAGCAAACAAGACAAGACCCACAACCGACGGGGCTATCTGTCTTGGAAAATGGGTGTTAACCATAAGCCACCTAATTTTATTGACTATGATTTATATAAGTGTAGCCTTTTTAGTGCTGGGCAAAAAGCTCATTATTTTAAGCGATCACCGAAAAAAGGATGCTGTATTTTTGCTGTATGCCTAATTTCTGTGCTAGCGTAGTTGCGGGTTGACGGCTATATTTTATATCTATATAATTTGATATTGTTTTTGATAAAGGAAAGCAATTATGACTCAACCAGTGTCTAAAGCAAATCTGCTGAAGGAGCTGATTTTAGGTACTTCTTCATTAACATGGATGCTAATTGCTATACTCGCGATGGCAACTATACTATTATTTCAATTTGCTAGTTATAAAAAAATTGGTTTGGCTTTAGAAAAAAGCTTTGCTATTTTTTATATTTTCATCTCTCCCTTTCTGACACAACCTCCTTTTAATTACTTGCATTTTATTAATTTGAAAGATCCTGAAGGTGGCATTTTAAAACTGCTGCCTTATTTTTTTTACCCCTGGGTATTACTTATTTTATTTTCACGTGTCAAGAAATTTAGTAGCAATTTTATACATTTTTTTGCTAAAGTGTTAATAATGAATCCTTTCTTTTTACTTTATACATTACTTCCATTACTGTCTACATTATGGTCTCTAGTTCCTGAAGAAACGCTAAGAGCAGGCATAGCTTTTTCAGGATTTACTGTTTTCGGGTGTTACATTGCAGCGCAATATAAGTGGGAAGACTTATCTGGTTTTTGGCGATGGGGATACACGGCAATCGGTTTTGCCAGTTTTGTAATGAAACCCCCTGGTTCAGGGGATTTTATCGGCTTAACCCAATCTAAAAATTCTTTGGGGGGAGTCTTAGCTTTATGTACGGCATTTTGGTATTTGCATTATTCTCAAGGAGCTAAAACTCAGAAAGAACGCTGGATTGCTTTGGGAATGATGTTATTTTCATTTTACCTGGTCAGGGCTAATAAGTCGGGATCTGCTTTAGTGATTACTATCATATTAATAATTGCAGTCTCCTCGCTAAATTTTCTAAAAAAGTTAAGTTTTCAGTGGGCATTTACTGCGATTATATGTTTCCTGGTTTTCAGCATAATTATGACTGTTTTTGTAGTAGACAACCTAGAGGATATTATTGTAGGTGGGTTAGGCAAAGACTTGACTCTAACTGGTCGCACCGAATTCTGGCCACAGTTAATAAATGCGGTCAACCAGCGCCCCTGGTTTGGCTACGGATACGATGGATTTTTTCAACAAGATAAGTTAGGCTCAGCTACTCCTGCTTATTTTATTTATACTCCTAATGGATTTCAACCTAAAAATCCTCACAATGGCGCCATCGGTATCTTGTTAGCCTTCGGTTGGCCGGGATTAATTTTAATGATGACTTCCTTGCTGCTCAATTTAGCTTATGCAGTTCGGTATTTGAGTCGTAGCACGCTGGAAGAAGCGGGAATCCCTATTTGTTTTCTAGTGTCTATTATTATAAGCAACCTTACAGAAGGTTATATTATAGATATAGCAAATCCTTGGCTGAGTTACGCAATGTTGACGGTTCGACTTGCGATAGATAATGCTAACAATAGTTCTAACAGCAGCACCAGTAACCCTCAAAGGCATTCTTTAGCTCGCACTGTCCATTGAAGTAACCTTTATTCGGCGGATCGTGGGTCAAGTTGTGGTATTGTTGTTATAGGATCAACCAGTCTAATTTTGCGAGATTGCCGACCCTGTCAGAACCGCGTTTGTGTTTTGTAAAGATTTAAAATATTCTGATGCTAGATAAGTTAACTGCGGTCAGTCAAAGGCTCGGCCCTAGTCTGCGCCAGGTACTCAGCAACATAGCTTGGCTGTTCACTGACCAAATCTTGCAGATGGGTCTAGGCCTGTTTGTTGGCCTTTGGGTGGCTCGCTATCTTGGTCCGACACAATTTGGATTGCTCAACTACGCGATCGCCTTTGTGTCTCTGTTTAGTTCGGTGGCAACGATGGGGTTGGGTACTCTGGTAGTGAGGAATATAGCTCGCGACCCAGAATGCAAAAATGAGACCCTGGGAACTGCCTTCGGACTGCAATTTACTGGTGGCTGCATCACTTTGTTGTTAACTGTCACCGTGATTACGCTACTCAAGCCCAACGACACTCTGACTCGGTGGCTGGTAGGTATCATCGCAGCAGGAACTATCTTTAATGCTTTTGAGGCTATCAATTTTTGGTTTCAGTCCCAAATCCAGTCAAAATATACAGTGTTGGCTAAAAATTCGGTATGTTTTTTAGTTGCTGCTGTCAGAATTGGGTTAGTGACAATTAAAGCCCCCCTGCTTGCCTTCGCCTGGGTTCGATTGGCAGAGGTGGCATTGGTAGGAATGGCTTATGTATATTTTTATAAGCTTACGGGGAATAAAATTAAGGATTGGCATTTTAGTGGGGAACGGTGTAAGGAACTGCTATCGGAGAGTTGGCCGATAATTTTGTCGGGATTTGCAGTTTATGTGTACTCAAAAACCGATCAGATCATGCTCGGTGCGATGAATAAAAATGCTGAACTGGGCTATTATGCTGCCGCTGTTAAAATTTCGGAAATATGTGATTTCTTGCCGATGATCATATCCAGCTCGATTTTTCCCAAATTAGCGGATTTGAGAAAGAAAAATCATGAAGAATATCTAAATAAATTTCAAATTTATTCGGATATTATGATATTTTTATGGTTGGGAGTTGCCATACCGATATCATTACTTTCTCCCTGGATAGTGCATCTACTTTACGGTGACAAATATGCACAGTCAGCAGCGGTGCTTGGAATCTATGTTTGGGCGCAATTTGGCAGTAACTTTGGAGTAGCACGGAGCACATATTTGAACATAGAAGGTCAGTTGCGCTACGGTCTTTATTTGACTGTAGTCGGATCTACTTTAAATGTAGGGTTGAACTTTTTGTTGATTCCTAAGTATGGAGCTTTTGGAGCAACCGCGGCTACTCTGATAACTTATTTTTACGTAATTATATTAGTCAATTTCTTGATTAAAGAATTGCGCCCATTCGCAAATTTCATCTGGCGCTCCCTTAACTTATACAAGGCCGCTTGTAGAATCAGAGGATTAGTAAAGTGATTCAAATTAAACCTAAAATCGAACAGCGCTCGAATTGCCCCTATTGCCACACGGAACTCAATGCCAAAAAAATTTTGTGGCAAGGGATACATATTGTTCTGGACTGTAAGTGCGCGGGATGTGGTAGCGAAATAATCGACGAGTTGAGAGTAGGTCATGGAGTCAGAAACTCTGTCCAAGTTGATAGAAATAAAGGTGAAGTTTTTGCAAAATTTGCTAACATAAAAGAATGGCTAGGCAAACCATTACTCAATTCACTCCAAAACCCTCAACCCGAAAAACTTGATATAGTCAAAGAAATTTTTAAACCCAGCAAGCGGGTAATTATCTTAAACTGTATCGATCATCTTTATGGTCATTCCCTGCTGAAGTTGCTAAATGCACAAAGGCACTTAGAATGCAACTCGGACTGCGGGTTAGTGGTGATAGTTCCTAAGTTTCTAAGGTGGATGGTTCCTGATGAAGTGGCAGAAGTCTGGACAGTACCTATTTCTTTAAAAAATGGTCAAACTTACTATCCCAGCTTCGCCGAGTTTGTGGAGGAAGAAACTAAACGCTTTGATGAAATTTATGTCAGCGAAGCCCATTCTCACCCTAGTCAGTTTGACATCACGCGGTTTACTAGAGTTCCCCAACACAAATTTGATGAACCAGAAACAAGAATTACTTTTATTTGGCGGGAAGATCGTTTATTAGTTAACAGTGGGCTGTTCCGAGTTCTGAAAAAGCTAAATCAACGAGAAAGGGCATTGCCATTGCAAAACTTAAAAATTCAGCAGTTATTTCAGAAAATCAGGTTGCAAGTACCAGAAGCAAAATTTGCCGTAGCTGGTTTGGGGACAAAAACTAAGTTTCCAGAATGGATTGAAGATTACAGAGTGGATAGTTTTAATGAAAAAGTTGAAAAGGAAATATGCCGTGTTTATTCACAAAGCCGCTTAGTAATTGGTCTGCACGGCTCTAATATGTTACTACCTTCGGCTCATGCTGGTATGACAATTGATTTGATAGATGAGCGTTGGGGGAACTTTGCCCAAGATATTTTATACCAAGAAAGTGACCCAAGAATGGCTAGTTTTCGCTATAGATTTTTGCCCTATCAGACTAGCAATGATACACTGGCATTCATAGCGACTGTGATGGTTCAGAAGTGGTTTAATTTTAAATCGCAGATGACTGCTGATATTGTTAATTCACATGTTGAAGACTACTAGAAAAATTAGAGTCGCAGAAATGTTCAATCACCAAATCCAAACACCCGTCGCTTTTATCATTTTCAAACGTCCAGATACAACGGCTAGAGTATTTGAGGCAATTCGTCAGGCGAAACCTCCCAAATTGCTAGTAATTGCTGACGGCCCACGTCCAGATAGGCCTGGAGAAGATCAAGAATGTGCGGCCACTAGAGCTATTATTGACCAAGTAGATTGGGACTGCGAAGTTTTGAAGAATTACGCAGACGTAAATCTCGGTTGTCGCCTGCGGGTTTCTAGCGGTATGAATTGGGTGTTTGATACGGTTGAAGAGGCCATTATCCTTGAGGATGACTGTCTCCCTCATCCTACTTTTTTTCGCTTTGCTGAAGAATTGCTGGAGCGTTACCGAGACGATCAGCGGATTCTGTCAATCTCTGGTCAAAATGTTCAATTTGGGCGCAAAAGAACTGATTATAGTTACTACTTTTCTCGCTACAATCACTGCTGGAGCTGGGCGAGTTGGAGGCGAGCTTGGCAGCATTATGATTTAGATATGAAGTTGTGGCCGGAAATTCGGGATGGTAATTTTTTAATGGATGTACTGGGAGACTCCCATGCTGTAAAAGTTTGGACAAATACTTTTCAGCTTTGTTATGAAAAAAAATTACAGAGTTGGGCTTTTCAGTGGACATTTGCTAGTTTTATTCAAAATGGTATGAATATTCTTGCAAATGTCAATTTAGCTTCTAATATCGGACATGGTGTAGGGGGAACTAATACGGAGGATGTTAACAGTCCTTATAGTAATATGCCTGTAGAAGCTATAACATTTCCGATGAAACACCCAGCCTTTGCCATTCGGGATGCACAAGCAGATAATTTTACTGAAAATACTTTATATGATTACGATCCGCCCTTGCTAAGGAAGGTGCAAAAAAAAGTCACTAAACTTTTGAAAAAATCCGGCAAAGTCAGCTAGAAATTTAGAGGAGAGGCAGGGGAAATGAAGGTTGTACTTCTCAATAGTTCTGATAGTGAAGGGGGGGCTGCCCGCGCCGCTTATCGACTGCACCAAGGTTTCCAGGGAATTGGTGTGTCTTCGCAAATGCTGGTGAAACATAAGAGTAGTGGTGATCAAAATGTACTTTTATCACAGAAAAGTTTTGCCAATAAGTTTGACAAGATTATTTCAAGTGTATCTAACTTGCCACTCAGACTTTATCCTCAGAGAAATTCGGCGATATTTTCTACAGAATGGCTGCCAGATTACCTAGTGGATAAAATTCCTAAACTTGAGCCGGATATTATTAATTTACACTGGGTTTGTGGGGGTTATTTACAAGTAGAAAGTATTCCCAAGTTTAAGCAGCCCTTAGTTTGGACGCTGCATGATATGTGGCCTTTTACAGGTGGATGTCATTATAGTGAAGATTGCGATCGCTATACTCAATATTGTGGTAGCTGTCCGCAACTTCACAGTAATAAAGAGTCTGATTTGTCGCGGTGGGTGTGGCAGCGGAAAGCTAAAGCTTGGAAAAAGCTTAACCTAACTCTGGTTAGCCCTAGTGTTTGGTTAGCTAAATGCGCTAATTCTAGTTCTTTATTCAAAGATTTTCGAGTTGAAGTAATTCCTAATGGCATCAATACTCACAAGTACAAACCCATAAATCGTCACTGGGCACGAGAAATCCTGAATTTACCTCAAGATAAACAAATTGTACTCTTTGGAGGTGCAGGTGGAACGGGCGATCGCTGGAAAGGATTTAACTTGCTCGTACCCGCTTTACAAAGCCTCAGTAAATCAGGCTGGAAAGATAGAATAGAGTTGCTGGTTTTTGGCTCTTCTGAACCAGAAAATCCCATTGAACTTGGCTTTAAAACTAACTATTTGGGGAGACTTGCAGATGATATTTCCCTAGCCACTGTTTATGCAGCAGCAGATATTTTTGTCGCCCCTTCCGTGATAGATAACTTGCCAAATACAGTCATGGAAGCCCTTGCTTGTGGCATCCCCAGCGCCGCATTTAATATTGGGGGACTGCCCGATATGATCGAACACTGCTCAAATGGCTATTTAGCTAAACCTTATGAAACAGAAGACTTAGCGCGAGGAATTGCTTGGGTTTTAGAAGATCCGAATCGCCATCAAAAACTTTGTATTCGCGCCCGCCAGAAAGTGGAACAAGAATTTACTTTAGACATACAAGCAAATCGCTATTTGTCTGTTTTTAACGATCTTGTGTCCACTCCAAAGTAAAAATCAGATTTTACGTAGTAAATTTTACCTGGCTATCGCTAAAAGCCACCCCATTGCGAATAATGAACCGTACTAAAATCGCCGCCCTTTTAACTTGCTTCAACCGCAAAGATAAAACATTAGCTTGCTTAGAGGCTCTTTTTAAGCAGGCACTTCCAGCAGATGTTGATATTTTAGCCTATTTAGTCGATGACGCCAGTACCGATGGCACCAGCGAGGCAGTTCGTCAAATCTATCCTCAAGTCAATATTTTTTCCGGCGATGGAAACTTATTTTGGAACGGGGGAATGCGTCGCGCTTTCAGCGAAGCAATGAAAGATGATCCCGACTACTACCTATGGTTAAATGATGACACTCTTATTTATCCAGAAACCGTAAGTGTCTTGCTAGAAACAACTCAAAAATTATTAGAAAAAGGGGAAACCAAAGCCATCGTTGCCGGTTCTACCTGCGACCCCGAAACGGGTCAAACAACATACGGCGGTGTGGTGCGAAATAACCCTTTGCACCCATTCCGATATGGTATCCTAGAACCAACAAAAGAGCCTCAGATGTGCGATACTATGCACGGCAACTGCGTATTAATTCCCCGCAGTGTTGTGCAAATGGTCGGCAACCTCGATCCGGCTTTTGTCCATTATATTGGCGATTGGGAGTATGGTTTACGAGCCAGACAGAAAGGATGTACAGTTTGGATTGCTCCTGGCTATTTAGGCACTTGTTCTCTCAACCCCCAGGTGACCAAAACGGCTGCTGATAATTTAAGTGAAGGATTGGATAAAATGAGCAAACCGAAAGGTTTATCCTTCAAAGATACTACCCTGCAACCGGCTCAAGAGTGGAAAGTATTTACTCAGCGGCATGGTGGCTGGTTGTGGCCAATTTATTGGCTGCTACCTTATCGCAGGTTAGTTTGGCTTTCAGTGTTGAGTAAACTGGGATTGACTAAAAACAAAACTGAAGGTGAATAGGATGGTTGATAGAAATGAACTCCGCATTGCTTGGCTTGTCCCGGAAGTGGAACTGGGAGCTTACTGGCAGCCTGTTTTGAGGGAATTTACAAAAATTTTTAAGAATACTGTATTTTATACTGGTCGTGTTTGGTCGGGGTTCGATCCGACCCTGCCGGGAGCATCGGCAATTCAGTTGGTAGGGGAGACTAAATTTGTCGAGACGGAAAAGATAGAAACAGGATACGATCGCGGATTTATTGTAGTATCGCCTAGTATTATCGGCTATTTGCTAAAATTTAGACCTCATGTGGTCTTCCCCCAAGCTTTCTCTTTGTGGACGGTAATTGTTGCGTTTTTAAAACCGCTACTGAGGTGGAAAATCGCCATTATTTACGATGGTAGTTCCCCAAATACAGACTTTCGAGATTCCAGTTTTAGGACATTTGTGCGCCGCATCCTTGTGCGGTTTGCCGATGCTTTTGTTGCCAATAGCAATGCGGGTAAAAAATATCTGATGGAAGTTCTCAACGTACCGGAGGATAAAATTTTTACCCGAACCTATCTCGTACCAGATGCGGGAGCTTTGCTGGAACGATTGGATCAAACTCAGCCACCAAACTTGCAGTTGAAACGCCCGATTTTTCTCTATGTAGGGCGCATAACGGCTAGAAAGGGAATTAAAACGCTTTTAGAAGCTTGCGCTATTCTTAAAAATCAAGGTTATGTTGATTATTCGCTGTTGATTATTGGCAAGGGAGATCAGCGGGAAGAACTGGAAGCATTTATTAAAGAGTGCGATTTTGAAGAGCAAGTAATGTGGGCGGGATGGGTGGAGTATGGAAATTTAGGTGCTTATTTTCAGCAAGCTGATATTTTTGTGTTTCCTACTTTTGAGGATGTCTGGGGTATGGTTGTACCCGAAGCGATGGTGTTGGGAAAACCAGTATTGTGTTCAAATGGTGCAGCTTCCTATGAGTTAATTATGTCAGGCGAGAACGGTTATATCTTCGACCCTAGCAGTGCTAAAGAGTTAGCGGAGAAAATGCAAGCTTTTCTAGATAATCCTGATTTGATAGAGTCGATGGGAGAGCGTTCACGACAGATAATTTCTCAAAAAACGCCGGAAACAGCAGCTAAAGCTTACGTCGAAGTTACATCTTTTTTGATGGAGAATAGGTGAAGCAAGTTGGGCAACGGATTTTTTAAATGATTTAACGGAGGGATGGAAGAGGGAAGAGGGAAAGATTACCAATTACCAATTAGCAATTACTACTTAGCCATGAAAGTTTTATTATCTGCGTTTGCTTGCGAACCGAATCTCGGCTCCGAAGAGGGAGTAGGATGGAATACTGTTATCCAATCTGCTAAACATCACGAAAGTTGGGTATTTACTCGCACGTTTTGTCGATCGTACATTGAAGCAGAACTAGAGCGGAACCCAGTACCCAACCTGCACTTTGTTTATTTCGATCCGTTTGGGTGGAGCGAAGATTGGAAGGGGAAACAAGGATTGCTGCAACTTCACTACTATCTGTGGCAAATCTGGGCTTATTTTATCGCTCGGAAGCTCGATCGCGAAATTGGTTTTGACATAGTACATCACGTAACTTATGTCAAACATTGGTCTCCAAGTTTCCTGGCGCTGTTGCCGCATCCTTTTATTTGGGGGCCTGTGGGGGGTGCAGAAGCAGCACCAAAGCCTTTTTGGCAAGATTTTAGCCGCCGGGGAAAAATTTACGAAACGCTGCGGGCATTGGCTCAAAGCGTAGGAGAACGCGATCCGTTTGTGGGTCTGACGGCGCGCCGCAGTGCCGTGGCGCTGGCAACTACGGAAGAAACCGCAGCCAGACTGCGATTTCTCAAAGCAAAAAATGTGAAGATTTTCTCACAAGTCGGTTTGTCGCAGCAGGAAATTCAAGAACTAGAGCAATTTCCTACCCCGCCAGAGCAACCAATTAGATTCATCAGTGTTGGTCGTCTCTTACACTGGAAAGGGGTACACTTGGGACTCCGTGCATTTGCGGAGGCGAAGCTGGAACAATCGGAATACTGGATTGTCGGAGACGGCCCGGAAAGGCAGCGCTTGGAAGCTTTAGCCACAGAATTGGGACTCGCAAATAAAGTATTTTTTTGGGGAACTTTATCTCGCACGGAAACTCTTTCTAAAATGGGGGAGTCTCACGTTCTCCTCCATCCGAGTTTGCATGACTCTGGAGGTTTTGTTTGCACGGAAATGATGGGGGTTGGCCGTCCGACGATTTGTTTGGATTTGGGGGGCCCGGCTACTCAAGTGACGGCTCAAACGGGGATTAAAGTGGCTGCTACTGACCCCGATCGCACTGTGCAAGGTCTAGCAGAAGCTATAGTGTGTTTAGCCCAAGATCGTGAATTGCGAGATCGCTTGGGTCGATCGGGTCAAACGCGCGTCAGGGAAATCTATGATTGGGATGTTAAAGGTTTATTCTTTGCCCAATTGTGCGAAGATGTATTCGATAGGAAATCAGGATAACTTCTGATGGGTTCGAGCAGGCAAAACAAAGAAAACTATATTTTTTCAGGCGGTGAAACGTGGGCGTTGCAATAATTACTGGCTCGGCGGGTTTAATTGGTTCTGAGGCGTGTAAGTTCTTTGCCAAACAAGGCTTAGATATAGTTGGCATCGACAATAATATGCGCCAGTTCTTTTTTGGTGCTGATGGTTCTACAAACTGGAACCGCCAACTGCTCGAAAAGTCTTTGGGTACCAAGTATTATCACTTAGATGTGGACATTCGCGACTATGAAGCGATAACTAATATCTTTCAGCGGTACGGCGAGTCGATCGAATTAGTAATTCACACAGCAGCCCAGCCCAGCCATGATTGGGCTTCCCGTGCTCCGAAAATAGACTTTACCGTCAATGCCAACGGCACTCTCAATCTTCTAGAAGTAACTCGCTTGTACTGTCCTAAAGCGGTTTTCATTTTCACTTCTACCAATAAAGTATACGGGGATACGCCTAACAGTTTGCCTTTAATTGAATTAGAACACAGGTGGGAAATTGAACCAGGGCATACTTACGAAAGCGGCATTCGGGAAGATATGTCAATAGATCAGTGCTTGCACAGTTTGTTTGGTGCTTCTAAGGTAGCTGCTGACGTTTTAGTCCAAGAATACGGTCGATATTTTAATATGAACACCGCTTGTTTTCGCGGCGGCTGTTTGACGGGTCCAAATCACTCAGGAGCTCAATTGCACGGCTTCCTCGCCTACTTGATGAAGTGTGCCGTGACGGGAACTCCTTACACTGTGTTTGGCTACAAAGGCAAGCAAGTCCGCGATAACATTCACAGCGCGGATTTAATTTCGGCATTTTATGAATTTTATAAAGCTCCCAGAAGTGCCCAAGTTTATAATACAGGAGGAGGCAGGTACAGCAATTGTTCGATGTTAGAAGCTATCCAGATGTGCGAGGTAATTGCGGAGCGCAAGTTTAACTGGACTTATGCTGAAGGCAATCGCATAGGCGATCACATTTGGTGGATTAGCGACAATTCAAAATTTGCCAGTCACTATCCCAACTGGAAAATGAAATATAACGTTAAACAAATCCTACAGGAGATTTATGAATGTAACCGCGAGCGTTGGCTGAAAGAGGATTCCAATGATTAAGCGGGGCAAAAAAATCTGCTGGGAATTTGGGTAAACGATTGAATAAGACAAGGTTAAAAAATCTTAGGGGAGATTTATGAGTGTAACCGCGAGCATTGGTTTAAAGAGGTGTTCCATGATTGATAAAGGGAAAAAGAATGTACTCGGCATTTTAGTAAATGCCGTTAATTATGAAGCGGCTGTTAGCAAAATTATTGCGGCAGCCAGCGCCGGAAAACCAATGTCAGTTTCTGCTCTCGCGGTTCACGGGGTAATGACTGGGGTTCTCGACAGCACTCATCGTTATCGGATTAATCACATTGACTTAGTATTGCCAGACGGACAGCCGGTCAGGTGGGCATTAAATTGGCTCTACCATACGGAATTGCCCGATCGAGTTTGCGGGCCGAATGCGATGTTACAAATCTGCGAACGTGCGGCAGAAGAAGGATTACCTATCTATTTGTACGGCTCTCAAGCTTCTGTACTGGAAGCTTTATGTCGCAATCTCTGCCAGCGTTTTCCCAAGTTAATTATTGCTGGAACTCAGCCTTCTAAATTTAGGCACGTTTCGCCCCAAGAGAAACAAGAAATTGCCCAGCAAATTCGCAACAGCGGTGCAGCAATTACTTTTGTCGGTTTAGGGTGTCCCCGGCAAGAAGTCTGGGCTTACGAATACCGGGACGACTTATCAATGCCGTTGATTGCTGTAGGTGCTGCTTACGATTTTCATGCGGGTAATTTGGCTAAATCTCCTGAGTTTTTATCTAAGATAGGTTTGGAATGGCTATTTCGGATGATTAAGGAACCCAAGCGCCTCTGGCAGCGGTATGTTTTTTTGAATCCGCTTTATATCTGGCTGTTTTTGCTACAAGCTTTGAAAATAAAACAGTTCGACCCCACAGACGCCACGCCGCCTGTAGAAGAAGTATTATATGGTTGAAATTTAAAAGTTTCTTGTGAATTATGGGTGCTCACAAGAAAAAAGTAAAAAAGCAAACACATAGTAACTAATTGTTTTGAGTGCAACTGCGATCGCCTATTCAAGAAAATTTATATCAAACCCGGTGGCATCCTAATTAGAGTGGGAGCTTAAGAGAGCGCGATTTGGGTAGCGAGATCTTAAGCTCCGATTGACATGATCCAAATATATTATTCCGATACCACCGGAAACGATATTACGCCAGAAAAAAATTTTTACATTATGTATGTCGTAAGCTGCGGACTGCACACCTTACATACAAAGTTGGTGCGTCAGTCTCGATCGAGTCAGGTGGATTGCTGGGTCAATAGTCGCATTTTGTTTGGCTGTACTCCTGGCATGGGGGATGATCGCAGGGGAGCGCAAAAGTATGGTGAGTGTGTAACCAAACTTGATAATCAAACTTAAAGTTTATTGCCCTTACCTCGATCTTGCTATGGCTTTTGTGCCACAATCCGGATCGAATCGTACTTGTTTTCATCAGCAGCAAAAATTGTTTTCAGCAGTAGCTTCCAAGCTTGGACTTTACTGTTTTCTTTGGGCTTTACTATCTGATGAGATGCCATTGAATCGAACACACTGAAAATTTTTCTTTCATCATTAATCCAAATGTTGTCAAATTGGCGATAGTAGCCATTAAACTGGGTAGAAATTATCTCAAATCCTACTTTTTCACAGATAGCGCGAAAGCTCTGCGGTGTGAAGAAATACAAATGCCTTGGTACATCTAGATGCATCCATGCAATCCCTGATGACTTCAGCCCAATACAAGAGTTATTTGGTACTTCCATCACCAATTTGCCACCATCCACGAGCAACTGCATGGCATTGCGGAGCGCAAGTAAAGGATCTCTGGTATGTTCGAGTACGTGGTTCATCACAATTATTTCGTACTGTCTAGACTGAACTTCCGGGGGCAAAGATTCAGCAGTACCAGAAAATACATTAAGACCTCGCTGCTGGGCCAAAACTAAAGCTTGTTGATCGGGTTCTACGCCCCAGACTTTGTGACCATCTGCTTGCAGTTCTTGCAGCAGGTGCCCGTTGGCGCAACCAATTTCTAATATCGAGGAGGAAGCAGTCCCGAACTGTTGTTTCCACCATTTACTTGTGACATCTACTCCGCGATCGAAACGCCAAGCTAGATGGGTACGCACTTTATCGAAGAAGGAAATAGAAGAGGCAGATAGGAAGCCTGTAAAGTCTATATGATGAGTATAATACTCATCGATGTCGTAGAAGCTGGCGATTTTGTTGAGTTCGGGTAGAGGATGAATGCATCCAAGTTGTGACTTTTCGCACCAGTACAATTGAAATGACTCTTTGTTTCGAGGTCTGCGCCAATCACCGGGTATGAATAGCCACGGTTTCATACTCTGTCCCGATATCGGGCAGACGACGGTAGGGCTTAAGCACGTTTGACTTTGCATTTTAGTTTTCCTTACTTAGAAACTTGATGTATTAATAACAACTCATGTTGGAGCAATCCGGGACGTTATGTACCCGTGATAATTGCGGAATCAGAGATACAGCAGATGAATGCCTAAAACTTATGAAGTTTTGGGAATACAATTGCTGAGGCGGGGTTTTCAGGTAACATCGAATTTAAGCTAACGCATTTAACTGGGTTTGTCACTTTTGATAAAAAACTACACCTTCAGCGAGCGGGCTGTGAGTAACTTTTTCTCTAGTTAATAACTTAGCAACAATTCAAGTATAAATTAAGTTATAAATAGGGTAGGCTCTAGGCTATGATAGATACAAAAAAAAGCTTTTGTGCCTTGGTACTTAAATAATGACGTAGTTGAGTTGACAACATTTAAACTAAAACCCCTGTTAGTTTGGTCAGTTCAGGTGGACACGAAAATGAGTTGGTCGCTTGATGGTTTAGAGTTGCTGTGGGAGCTGGTAGTTGCAAAGAAAACGTAATTCGTTAAAGCAGGCTTGAGAACCTATTGAGGAAGAGCGATCGCCCAGTCGAGTTGGATGCTATTAAGCTGGAAAAAAACATCTAAATCTAAGGGCGATCGCTCAGCTCAACCATTGCCTTTACAAGACCTCCGATTTCCGGGGCTACCTTAATGAAACCTGTCTCAATCATAGGCAGAAGGATTCTTAAGGCAGTTTACTGTACGCCAAAACCATATCTGGAGCATCACATACTTGAGTTTCGGTGACTTGACTAGGCCGTCTTGAGTAGGCAATAGCTTGCATATGTTTCATGCGAGCTTGAAAAGTCTTCTCAAATGTGTGCTGTTGAGCAAACTTCAGCGACTTGAACGACATCGATTTAATTTCTTCCCGGTTGTGGCTGAGTTCTGCAATTTTCTTCGCCATCTGTTTAGGCTGATTCATTGGCACAACCCATCCTGTCTCCGACATTTCTGCAATTCCCTGGAATGCTTCGTTAGCATACCCAACAATCGGCACGCCACCAGCCATCGTTTCTATGTAAGTACAAGAAGGATCGCCCTGCCGATGACAGCAAACAAACAAATCAATATTGTTTTTCACAAAGGGGAAAAACTCTGTTTTAAAGTCAGGCACTCCGAGCATTTTCACGCAATCATTAAGTTGATGGGCAGCTATTTGCTGGTGCATCATCTCTTCTAAGTCACCAATACCACTGATGAACATTTCAAATTTCACCTTCAGTTGCTTGAGTTCTCTAGCGACCTCAAGTAAATGATCGGCTCCTTTCATCTTAATTAGGCGACCTGAGAATACTAGCCGGAGAGGCATATCTTGAGAGCGCTTTTCAGTGCGTCCTTCTATGTCCGCTTCTGTTGCTAACATATCCTCTCTAATCCGCGTGTCCAAGAACAAATGTGGGTTGCGATTGAGATGCTTGTATTCTTGGTAGGTAGGGGTGCCGTTGCACTGCAATCCCTCTGCCATTGCGATCGCCTTGCGCTGCTTATATTCCTGACTGTAAGTCCAGATTATTCTCCGCAAGCGGATCAGGGGATTGCGCGTACTCACATTCACTATCTGTTTGCGAGTTTTCAGACTGTATTCGGAAACGTAAATACACGGTACTCCCGCTATTTTACACACTTTACTGATATGGTTCTGTCTGTATTCCGGGGCTGCCAATACCAGCGCACTCTGATGCTGATGTAGTAAAGCTGGGGTGATTTGATCAAAAGAAATTATTTCCAGTTTGAATGGCAATTCATCAAGTTTGAATATTTTTGCATCCATCTGGCCGCTGTCTTCTTTCGTTTCTTCCATCATCACAGTAATTGAACCAGACCAATACGTGGCTAACTCACCAACTGCTTCTATCAACTTGCGGGTCAGTAAAACTTCACTGTTTGGCAAAAACTTTGCTTTGAGTGGCTGTACGATTGTCAGATTGTTGTTAGTAAGCATAGGTGAGGTTCTCCCTGATTTTAAGTTTTTACTGTTGATGCGGTAGTGAATCTTTGGTGTACTTGGCAATGGCTGTTGATCGATCTATATAACAGACATCTACCGAATTTAAATTTCGTCGCCTGATACGAGCAGCATTTCAGACTCTGTTTCGGAGATATCTAATACTTAAGATGGAGCCAGCAACTTGATTAGACCTTTATTATTTAAGGTGAGGTCTGTTTGATATGTCGCAATCATCTGCGATCTACGTATAAGTGTCAATAACCTTTTCCGAGCTTTACTCAATCTTTATAATTTATCGGTCAATTATAAAGAAGAGCGCAATTTTAGGGTAAATTTGGTTAAAATAAGGGCTGTTATAAATATTTGTACTTAAGTAACATCCTGTAACTGCTTCTAGGTACCAAGAATGAGCGCGAGTTGCGAGTACGGCGAGACCAATGCTTTCAGTAAGTCCGCGCGAAAAAACACCCATAGGTAAAGGAGGGCAAAGCCTCCAAATGCTCTCTAAGTAAGTCCGCGCGAAAAAACTTCCCTATGTAAATAAGGGCAAAGTCTCCAAATGCTCTCTACTGGCTGACTTAAACCTGTTTACATAGTGTTACATTATGAGGTTGAATCCGGCCTACCTACTGAAACCATAGAGTTATAACAAATTTATTAAAAGTTTACATAAATAGATATGTTGTAACATAATAATATTTCTTTACAATTCAAGGCAAAGCAGAAGGAATAAAAAAAGAAATTCTATCCCTTCTCTCTTCGCTAATGCGAAGCCTTGATGCTGAACTTTTCTTTAATAAACCGGATATAAAGGTGCTTGAAAGCCGACTTCACCACGCGGGGCATACCAAAGTCTATCGGCATCATGCTTTCCGGCAACTTCCAATCCAAAACCTTGAGATTTTCCGGCTGCAAAAGCGGAAAATCAATCGCCTCTAAATTCGAGCAAAGTCCCAATCTTATCGCCGCAGCTACAGTCGGAACCGTCGCCGGATCGGCATTAATGATTTCAACTAAAGTTCTGTCCAAAGCAAACACATCATCAGAGGCGCCCAAAATTCCTAAAAACTTAGGTTCGCCGCCGCTTGGCCCGTTACCTTCGTGGCCGATAATGCCATCCAAAATTGTCAGATTTGGGTTAATTGCCCGGGCAGTTTCTACCAGCATTTCACCGAATCTAGCGCTATCTTTGCCAGCTTCCATGTGCCACCAAGCCTTCATTTTGCCTGGGACGCAGCCAAACAAATTTTTGACGCCCATTGTCACGGTTAATTGAACGTGAGATTTGAGTTTGGGCAAGTTAATCACTACATCCGCTTCCATTGCTTCTTTGCAAATTCGCAGATGATTGAAATCTTCGCTGACAGTTTCGTAGCGTTTTCCTTGAAACTCAACTACTGGTAAATTCAGTTCTTCCAACAGTGGCAAATAACCGTTGGCTTTGGCTACACCCATAGCGCTACCAAAAGCTGGACTATCCCCTAAAAAGGGTTTTCCTCCCGCTTCAATGACCATTTTAGCGACGCAGTAAACCAATTCGGGGCGGGTGACGCATTCTTTTGTAGGGCGAGAACCCGTGAGGAGATTTGGTTTGAGTAAAACCCGATCGCCCGATTTGACAAAAGCCGAGATTCCGCCCAAGGGTGCGAGCAAACTTTCTAAAGATGCTTGCAAAATTGGGCGATCGTATGAATTGGCGCGAATTAAACTAACAGCAGACATAATTATGAATTAATTGGTAATTGGTTATTGATCGGGAATAATCTCAATGTAACGGACGCGCCGAACACCCTAAGCAGGGCGATCCGCGCGCACTTTACCAAGAATAATCTCAATACAAATGAGTCTTAAGTATCCATCGCCAATCTACCAGCAGCAGCCCGCTGCATGGTACTAACTCGCAGCGAGTTAGAGAATACTCCTTGACCTTGTAGTTCAGGAATAGCAGGTTTAACTTCAACTTTCACCAACCGGGCAGTACAGATAAAAACCGTTTGATCGGCTAAATGGAAAGTCAACCAAGGTTGACTTAACAAAGTCAGCACTTCGTCTTGGAATTCTTGTGCCGGCATCGGAATAGTAAACGTTTCTGCGTGACCTTCCACATAATGAAATGTCACTTGAGTTGTGTTCTCTTTATCTTGAGTTAATTTTGCAAAAGAACCTGCGCGCATAAATCTTGCTCCCAAACTTTAGACTATAAAAAAAATCAGAATTAAATCTAAAAAATTTGAATTCTGAATTGTTTAACTTTAACCTGTGACAGGGCTTAGGCAGAACTGAGAAGGCAGAAGGCACAATTAAATCGAGTTCAGCCTTCTAGTTTCTAGCTGATACCTCTGAGATCCTAAACGTTAGCAGAAGATCCCGGCATCGCACTCATTTTCTCTAAATCTAGAACTTTGGCCAAGTCTTCTGCACTCATTAAACCCCGTTCTAGCACAATTTGTCGCAAAGATTTGCCCGTTTCTAAGGATTCTTTGGCGACGGCGGCGGCGTTGAGATAGCCAATGTGAGTGTTGAGGGCGGTAACGAGGGCGAGACTACCTTCAGCATAAGCGAGACACCGATCGCCCTTAGCTTCAATTTTGGCGAGGCATTGTGTAGTCAGCGCGCTGATGGTATTGCCTAAAATTTCGATGCTGTGAATCAGATTGTAGGCAATCAGGGGCATCATCACGTTCAATTCTAATTGTCCCGCTTGGGCTGCCAGGGCGATCGCGCTATCGTAACCCATAACTTGAAAACAAACCATCGATGTCATTTCTGCCATCACAGGATTGTATTTTCCCGGCATAATGGACGAACCGGGTTGCACAGGAGGCAGTTGAATTTCTTTCAAACCTGTTTTCGGCCCTGAATCCATCAAACGCAAGTCGTGGGACATTTTAACGCAATCCTGAGCGAGATTTCGCAGTGCACCGGACACATTTACAAACGGTGCCATACTCTGCATAGCTGCCATTAAATGCCTTGCTGGTTTCAGGGGGTGGTCGATTAATTCTGAGAGAATTTCGGCAACTTTTTGACAGTATTCAGGGTGAGTATTTAACCCTGTTCCAGCCGCACTTCCCCCCAATCCCAGAGATGTCAAATCATCGGATGCCCTGTCAATTCTCAAAGTATGTTCTCTGAGAATTTGCGCCCAAGCGCCGAAGGTATCGCCGAGTCGAACCGGCACAGCATCTTGCATATGAGTGCGGCCAGATTTAACAATATCTTTGAACTCTTCTGCTTTGTTTTCTAGGGCGAATACGGCATCCGACAAAGCCGGAAACAGAGTTTTTTCTAACGCCAACAATCCGCCGATCCGAATTGCAGTCGGAATCACATCATTTGTCGATTGACCGTAGTTTACATGATCGTTAGGACTAACGCGCTTGTAGTTGCCTTTTTCATCGCCTATAATTTCCAAAGCGCGATTTGAAAGAACCTCATTAACATTCATGTGGTGAGAAGTTCCGGCGCCGGCTTGGTAGACATCAACTACAAATTGATCGCGCAATTTGCCAGCTAGGATTTCATCTGCTGCTTGGACAATTGCTTGACTGATGTCTTGGGGAATGCAGCCGAGTTCGCCATTGGCGATCGCCGTTGCTTTTTTAATTAAAACACAAGCATCAACGTATGTTGATAAAGGCTTAATGCCGCTAATCGGGAAATTTTCAACTGCGCGCAGGGTTTGGATGCCGTAGTAGACATTAGATGGGATTTGTTTGTCTCCCATCGAGTCGCTTTCTGTGCGATAGGTTGCGGTTGGCGTTTGAGTCATATCGTCTGGTTTCTGAAGGTTTTTGTGCGTCCTGGACTGGCAATTTTTTTGGTAACACGGCTGACGGGCGATCTTACTTTTGGGCGCGCGCCGGCAACTTTACAGTAATGCATAAGTCCCGATCGTACAAAATTATCCCACATCTTAGGCTTCAATCTAAAATCTCCAATTTTAAATCGATTGACAGTTGGCAAAAGCTAAAATTAGTCGATCGGCAAGGGCGATCGCACGCACACAAGGCGAGTCAGCTATAATCATACAAGTAAATCCCTTTCACTCATAGTGTTAAACTCCCATGAACAAACCAGCAAAAACTTTCAAACACCCGCTAAATATTTTGATAATCGGCTTAAGTGCCTCGGCAATTTTTCCGGCTTCAGTAAAGGCTATATCCAGCATTGTTCCCACCGCAGCCATCCCGGAAAAACCGGCGATTTTAATGAGTCAGCGTCAGCAGGAGATTCAGTTTAAGCGCGGTGCTAGTTCAGCGGAATTAAAAGGAGGAGTAGCGCGCGGCGAAGTCCTGATTTATCTGATTAGCGCCAAAAAAGGTCAAACCATGAATGTTGAGATCCAATCAGTTGAGGGAAATGCTGTTTTTAAGGTGGTTGATCCCAATACAAACGCCGTAGCTGAAGGAGAAAAAAGCTGGTCGGGAGAAGTGTCCCAGACGGGAAAATATCAGATAGTTGTTGGAACGGAACGAGGAGGTGCTAGTTACACTCTATCAGTTTCGATCAAGTGATTGTATGGTGCGTCGCCCCGAGATATTCTAGCTGCTTGGAGATTGTTGGTAGCGACGCACTCTACGTTCTAGAGTAGTTCTGTAATTCCGGGTTTTTTAGATAGCCTACTTCTGTAGTTTATCAGATAAAATTGGCGTGTTTAACAATAAATATTAAACCCTACTTCGGAATTTTGTAACAAAAATTTAAGTGAGAATTTTCGGAAAGTTGTTATATTGGGTAGCACAAACAATTTTGCAGCAGGCGAATTGCCAAAAATTATGCCGCGTTACCAAACCCTAGATGATGTTCCTACCCTCCAAGAGGCACTCGAAGGAATAATTGTTGAAGATTTAAAAAAGCTGAATGCACTGTTGTCGGGCGATCGTAAATTAACCCGCAAAGCTGACCTGGTTGCTGGGATTAAAGAGCAAATGCAGGGACAAAAACTTAAGCAAGTTTGGGCGCAATTAGACGACCTGCAAAAAGCCGCCGTAGCGGAAGTTATACATGGATCAGGTGGTGGCTATGATGCCGATGTATTTATGGCGAAATACGGACAACAACCAAACTGGGGAATGAGCGATCGCTATGGATACAACCGAGAACCCTCCCTACTATCCTTGTTCTTCTACGGCACTGCGATACCATACGATCTGGAAGAAAACTTGCTGAAGTTTGTGCCAAAACCTCAAGGAGTTTCCTTAAATCTGGTTGGCGATGTACTGCCAGATAATTTTATAATTCGTGTAGAAAAACATAACTTTCGTACATCTCAAAGAGAGGTATCCGAGTACGAACTTCCTTTGACAACTTGTGAAATGGAACGCGCAGCCCCAAAGGATTTGGAAGCAGTTTTGCGTCTGATTCAGTCGGGCAAAGTTGCCGTTAGTGAGAAAACCGCGTTACCTGGTGCCGCAACTCTGAAAGCGATCGCCGCCGTATTGCAAGAGGGTGATTTTTATAACGACGAACAGCGCCAAGCTACCTTGGAAAAGGGCGATATATTCTACGAGGTTGGTAACATCAAATCCTTTGCTTGGGCCGCGATCGCCCAAGGGAGCAAATTCGCCGAACTATCGGGCAAAAAGCTTGTTTTGACCAAAGCGGGACAGAAAGCTTTGCAAGAATCACCTGCCAAAGGATTACAGACAGCATGGAAGCGCTGGTTAAAAACAAACACTTTTGATGAATTTCGCCGCATTGATGCGATTAAAGGGCAAACCGGCAAAGGCGCGCGCGGCATGACAGCGGTGGCGGGGCGGAGAGAGGCGATCGCCTCAAGGCTAGCAGAATGTCCTGTCGGTAAATGGATTCTGTTTAGCGAATTTAGCAGGTATATGTTGGCAACCGGCAATCGGTTTGAAGTAACGCGCGATCCCGACAATCTATATATTTCTGAATTTGGGTACGGTAACTTAGGATATTCGGGCAGTCACGATTGGCATATCCTGCAAGAAAGATATATGCGCTGCCTGTTGTTTGAGTATGTTGCTACCCTGGGAATAATTGATGTTGCCTATGCCGATCCGTCCCTCGTACCCAGCGATTTTGACGATCTTTGGGGAACGGACGATTTGAGATTTCTCAGCCGCTACGACGGCTTAATCTCTTTTCGCCTGACAGCTTTGGGGGCTTACTGTTTGGGATTGACTCAAAATTACACCCCGCCAGCAATTGAGTTCCGTCAAACACTCCGCGTACTGCCCAATTTAGATATTGTTGTAGCAGGAGAAGGCATTGCGGCATCAGATGCGATCGTCCTCGATCTCTATGCTAAAAAAGTTTCAGATGTCGTCTGGCAACTCGATCGACAAAAGCTATTTACCGCGATTGAAGCCGGATACCCGCTAGCAGAATTTAAAGAAGTTTTAGAGACAAGAAGTATCGAACCGCTACCCGAAACCGTACAGCGATTTCTGACGGATGTTACAGAAAGAGCGAATAGTTTGCAAGATGTAGGAACTGTCAAGTTAATCGAATGTACAAACGCCCATTTAGCTGTGTTGATTGCCAATGATTCCCGTACCAAAAAATTCTGTCAGCTAGCGGGCGATCGCACTTTAGCAGTTCCATTATCCCAGGAAACTAAATTTCGCAACGCCCTGCGGCAAGTCGGCTACGTCTTACCCCAGCGGGATAAATAATACACCTGATACTATTAGTGTCAAAAATCACCCGAAAACCTTTTTATCTTTCGTTTATAGCTGAGTCCAGATCCCCCTAAATCCCCCTTAAAAAGGGGGACTTTGAGTATTTGTAGGGTGCGTCGCTGGCGATAAATCCTAAAAAAAGATCGACAATCTCAATCGCGACGCACATTATAACATGGACTGGAGCAAATCCACCAAACTTTTCTGTTCTAACAAACTTATTCCGTCTTCCTTCTTCCCTCTTCCGTCTTCCTTCTTCCCTCTTCCTTCTTCCTATGACTTACGTTCCCGAAAATGCTTTGATCGTGCAAAGCGATCGATCGATCTTACTAGAAGTTCACGCTCCCACAGCACAAAAGGCGCGAGAAGCGATCGCCCCTTTTGCGGAATTAATCAAAAGTCCCGAACACATCCACACCTATCGCATCACGCCCCTCAGCGTGTGGAATGCGCGGGCGGCGGGAATGCCAGTCGAAGAGGCGATCTCCGCTTTGCGAAAGTATGCCAAGTATCCCATTCCTGAGTCCGTAGCGCAGGAAATTGAACTGTTGGGGGCGCGGTATGGATTAACTGTAGTTGAAAGAATCGATGCGGCTAGCCCCGATTTACAACTGCGAATTGCCGATTTGCCCCTAGCGGAATTGCTGGTACGGGACGATCGCGTTAAACCAATGTTGGGCAAGCGCATCTCGGATCTTTGCTTTCAAGTCGATGCCGGGAATCGCGGCGTACTCAAGCAAGCTTTACTAGCGGTGGGCTATCCCGCAGAAGATTTGGCTGGATATGTGGAGGGTGCCGAATTAGGGATTTCTTTGCGCGATCGTACTTTAGCGGACTTGCCCTTTAACTTGCGTGCTTATCAACAAGAAGCAGCAGAGGCATTCTATCAGGACGGGGAGGTAAAAGGTGGAAGTGGGACGATCGTCCTACCGTGCGGGGCTGGTAAAACCATAGTTGGGATGTTAGCGATGAGTTTGGTAAAGCAAAAGACACTCATCCTCACCAGCAGTTTGACTTCAGTGCACCAGTGGCGCAGGGAAATATTAGACAAAACGAGCTTAACTGAGGATGCGATCGCTGAGTACAGCAGTGTCACCAAACAGACGGCTGGTGTCACCCTATCGACTTACCAAATGCTAAGTTATCGATCGAATAAAGATGATGAATTCCCGCATTTCGAGTTGTTTAACGCCCAATCGTGGGGACTGATTATTTATGATGAAGTCCATCTATTACCTGCACCGATATTTCGGATCACGGCTGAATTACAAGCACGACGCAGGTTAGGTTTAACTGCGACATTGATTCGCGAAGACGGGAAAGAAGGCGATGTATTCACGTTGATTGGGCCCAAGCGCTATGACGTACCTTGGCGCGAATTGGAAGGGCAGGGATTTATTGCCACTGCGAATTGTACGGAAATCCGCGTCGCCCAAAATGAGGCGGAAAAAATGGAATATGCCCTAGCGCCCCGCCGCAGCCAGTTTCGGATTGCTGCGGAAAATCCGGGTAAGTTGGATGTGGTACAAAGTTTATTGCAGAAGGAGGCGGGACACCGTATTTTAATTATTGGTGAGTATCTCGAACAGTTGGATGCGATCGCCAAAATTACCCAATTGCCTCTGATTACGGGGAAGACAAAACAGGCTGAGCGCGATCGCTTATACGAAGCATTTCGTCACCAAGAGATTCCCGGATTAATTCTATCTCGCGTGGGCAATTTTGCCGTCGATTTACCCGATGCCGATGTGTTGATTCAAGTATCGGGAAAGTATGGTTCTCGCCAAGAAGAAGCGCAGCGCCTCGGACGAATTCTCCGCCCCAAAGCCGACGGACACAATGCCAGCTTTTATACATTAGTCTCGCTACAAACTTGCGAGGAAGATTTCGCGCGACACCGCCAACTCTTCCTCACCGAACAGGGCTACAACTATCGCATAGAAGTTCAAAAAGATGTTTAGTCAGCGATGGATAAATTCTTGGTAAAACTGCTCATGCAAACCTACGAAATTATCCATCCCCTTCTTTGTCAGATACCCGCTCTTCTTACCAGTGTGCGGGTTTTTTGCGTAGCTATCAATTTCTTTTGAAACCTTAGGATTCTCGCTCCACCTAATGTTGAACGCTGCATACTTTGGGAAAAAGGTCATTGCTGCATAAGCATCAATGTGGTCATGTATCCACCATGCCAATGCTGTCCAATCTTGAGTGCGTTCATAGTAAGGGATGAATGATGTAACAATAATACATACTGTTGCTCCCATATACCCCTCTGAATCTTTTACGTCCCAGATATGTTCTGCATAGTTGTCCTCATTACTGGCACAGCCGTACTGATTTTTATTCTCTGCTCCTTTGGCGTTCACCGCACAAGAACGATAGGCTGAGCGGATAAGCTGCTACGCAGCTAAACCGGATAAAATAGCATTGCCTTTATTTTTGATTTTTCGATCCCATTTAATAACCA
>NZ_JAUBPR010000045.1:24571-47783 GCF_036700845.1 Microcoleus sp. S13_C5 | reverse complement strand
GCTTAACCCTTACACCTGTTTAACTTTTAAGTTCTAGAGCAGAAAACTAGCACGCATTTTCTGGTAGGTACTTGAACACTTACCTTAAACGTAGTGGGCGAACCACTTAGACTGGTCAACTAGGCAATTTCTGTGCCCGCGCTGTCTCGGTACTCCGAGCAGCGCCGGGTGATTGACCTGTACAGAAATCTCGTTTTTTGCCGATCGACTGCCGCTACTTGGCGGAGGATACAGAAGCGGCCGCGGCCTCATCCAAAGTGCTAGCTAGCTGCACCGGCAACTGTCCCAAACGCTTTTTAACAGCCTCAGCATCGATCTCTACCAGCCGCAGCACAACTTGGATGTGGCGGTTAGCGCGAGCTTTCCGTTCCAAATAGCCGGCTACTGCGGCGATTATTTCCTCTGTTTTGGAGGCGCTGCCCAAAATATTTACAAGTATCACCTTAACGCTTTTATCCTGAGCGACTAACTCCAGACCCAACTCCGCGCGATCGCGCAGGGCATTTGCTGCATCGTAGCGGTCTAGGGAACCAATATTCACAAAATTAGCGGGTTTTCCTCCTTGGTGGGTTACAGCATCCAGAGTTGCCATTGTCAGGCCCACTCCGTTGCACAAAATCGCGATATTTCCGTCTAGTTCGATTAATTGCAGGGATTCTGAATTCGAGATTGGGGATTTAGATTTGGGGTCAAACTCCGGCGACTGCTGAACCTTGGACTGGGAATGGGAGCGATCGCCAGAGGCATGGATACTTCTCCTTTCCCGTCCCAACCCGCTGCTTTGCCTCTTCTCCGAGAGTGTGGCCAAATCTGGATGTCGTCCCAAGGCATCGTCGTTGGCGGTGACTTTACCGTCTAAAGCCATTACCTCACCCGTCGGACTGATACCGAGAGGATTGATTTCTACTAGATCTAAATCTTTTTCGACAAACAGCCGGTACATTTTTTCGACAATGGTGCTCACCGATTGAATCAAGTCTCCCTGCAATCCCATTTTCAGCGCGAGACGCCTCGCGTAGAATGGGGAAAATTCTTGATCTACGGCCACTTGCTGCATTTGCTCGATCGACCCTTCAACATCCATACCTCCTTGTCTTGATCCCAGAAGCACCGGGCGGCGGGCTACGGGGTCTAGGAGTACCGCTAAGTACAATTCTTGGTCCGCGTTGTACTTTGCTTCTGCCAGCAGGACTTGGGGATATTCACTCTCGATCGGCAAATTAAAAATTGTTTGAGCGGCTGCTACTGCATCGATCGTATTTTCCACAAACTTGATACCGCCCGCCCTGCCCCGTCCCCCAGCCCGCACTTGCGATTTGAGTACAACGGGGTAGGGAATTTTCAGTCCTTTGAGGTCGGCGGGATTGTCAATCCGCTGCGACGGCAAAATCGGAATTGCCATCTGGCGAAATAAAGATTTAGCTTGGTACTCTAACAAATCCATTATCAATTACGGGTGACGGGTAGTTGGCAACAAGCAATTCGTCCTAATTGGCAATTCATAATTAATAGATAGTAATTGGTTTTTTGTCAAGTTAAAAGTTAAAAATTATTGCTTTTCTCTTTTATTTTTCGACTTGTGTATGACCGATTACTTGTTCGCTATTACCGCTCGCCGATTACCTATTACCTAAGCTGTTTCAAAGTGTGTTTTTCTAGGAATTCCCAAATTTTACTTTTAGGCTCTGGCGGGGAAATATTTGGCGAGCATTGGTGTTTTTTTGCCTCGGAAAATCTTCAGATGTTCGGCGATACTGTGCCGAAATATTTCTGCGAATTGTTTACTTGAGGCTATTAACAGCGCCTTGATGGACGGTTTTGACCCATTTGAGCCGCTTGGGCCGTACCGCAATCCGAGCCGTCACAGTCCCTACCAGCAGCCAGTGGAACATATACACAGTACCCCGCAGCGTTTGCAGCAAGGTGACAAAAACTCTTTTAACGTCAAATTTGGTCTCTTTGCGAGTGCGGCGCAAACCGACAAACATTCCCACCACCGACAATGTAAGGGTCATAAAAGTTATGGGACTAGCGATCGGCATCCGGCGCAGCGCAATTGACATCACAAAGTCGGGTAGCGCTACTGTAGGTAAGAAATATTGAGATACCCAAAATCCAAATAAATCCCAAGTTTTCCCAGTTCCCATGCGGTTCCGCAAAATTAGCCGCCAGTAGTCAAGATAACGCTGATAGCCACCTTCGGCCCAACGATTGCGCTGGTGCCACAGAGCGCGAGGGTTAGTGACTCCTTCTTCTGACACGGCTGGGAAAGCGAGAAATTCAATGTCCCATCGGTCTAGGTGCAGCCTCAGAGTCAAATCCAGGTCGTCGGTAATCGTCTCTTCGTTCCAGCCTCCGCAGCTTTCCAAGGCGGTGCGACGCATGAATTGGCCGTTACCGCGCAATTCTCCAATGCCGCCGATCGCAATCCGCTGCTGCTGGAAAAAACTGTCCAGAGCCATTTCAGCTTCTTGGCCACGAGTCCAAAAATTTACCGAAGCATTGGCGATGGCTTTTCTGACTTGCACAGCCCCTACCTTTTCTCCCTGGAACACTGGCAGCACCCGGCGCAGCAAATCCGGCGTTACCGTCGCGTCGGCGTCAAATATTCCGACAAATTCCCCGCGAGTCAGGGGTAACACTTGATTCAGGGCTCCAGACTTCCCGCCGCTGGCATTTGCTCCTCTGCGAAATACTTTGAGCTGGGGGTACTTTTTGGTTAGCTGTTCCAATACTAGCGGCGTGGCGTCGCTGCTGTGATCGTCGATCGCCCAAACTTCGTAACGGTCGATCGGATAATCTACATTGCAGATGGATTCTACGAATCGGGCAATCACCGCTTCCTCATTTTTCGCTGCCACTAGCAGCGACACGTAAGGCCAATCCTCTCGGCTTTCATCGGCAAGAGGCGGCAGTGCGGGCTTGGGTTCCGCAAACAACACTCGAAATGCTTGCATCCACAGCAGTCCCGTCAACCCCCACACTACCCACGCACCCCAAGAAATCAAGTGCAGGGCGATCGTGCCGGCCCAAATCGCAGTCAGCACTGCGGCAGCTTTTCCGCGGCGTCCCCGGTACAGATTTTGAGGAAAAGACGGAGTTCCCGGCACAGACACCGCAACCGGGAGCTCTGCTTTTGTTTCCGCGTCAAACACCCTGTCGCCAATGTCTGGTATAGCAAATACTTTGCTGAGCTTCGAGTGCGAGGTCAAACTCTTGAGCTCTTCTTGAGCTAAATCAGAGATGTCCAAGTTAAGCTCGCTGCGAGCGTCGTTTTCTGGCCAAGAACTCTCCTGCATAGGTTACTTGATTCAACCACCAATAGTTTTTGATTTTAGATATAAGCATCTACTGTATCAGTTTCTGGACTTTTGTCGAAAGCGGACGGGAGGACAACCAGCGGGTTCGGTGCTTGTACGGCCCTGGTAAATGGGTACTGCATCGAGTATTTTGGTTGACTTTTGCTTGCGATCGACCAGGAATATCTGTTAGTTTTTTCTGGGGATCTAAACTATCTGTTAGTAATAATTGTCTGAGGTGGAAATATGTCTATTCCTCAACTCAAGCCAGCCGATGACAAAGAAGTGAAAGTCTACGCGCCTTTCTGTCAAGAGCCCAGGCGCAAGTTTTTACCGCACGCTATTGGCCTCTACAAGCTTAAAAGCTTGGAGGGGGCAAGAAAAATTGACGGTGGGGAGAGCGTGCCGTTTGTCGCTAGTTGGAATATCTCGTCGCTGCCGATCGACTTAACCCGCTGTCGGGTGTTGTTTGACGGCAATGCTGAACTCAGCTACGAAGTGACTATGCAAAGCTCTGAGTTTGTTAGTTGCTTAATTGAGGTACTCCTGACTTTTCAGCGGACTCGTACTGTCGATTTTTCTAAAACGTTTTACCGCAAGCTGATGCGAATGGATGAATAACTTTCACCGCAGCCGCACTCCCGAAAGTCCGCAATTGACAATCAAGCAATTTAATCTGGGGTCCCCGGATTGATTCGTGGATCGAGAAAAAAGCTCCGAATCCCGATCGCCAGCCCCCGGATTTATCAGTGGGGTCGCTTTCTTCAATCTAAAATCTAAAATCTAAAATCTAAAATCGATTGACGGGGGCTATAACTGGCGCACCAATAGTGTAAAGCCTCGACAGCAACATTACATGATTGGTGCATCAGCCCTATTTGAGAAGCGGAAAGAATAAGTGAGTTGTTGGATTATTCTTAATAATCCCTTTGGGAGTCAGCACTTATCCCCATTGCTAAAGTAAATCTACAGCAGTTTTCTGTTGATCGTGATACAGATTTCGCGTAGGGACTCAGGCTTTGCCTGAGTCCCTACCTGTATTTCATCCAATTGAAAACAGTTGTATTTGTTGTGGGACAAGCCCAAAAGCCTATTTCGGACATTGGTGCTGTGCAAGTGCGTGAAGCGAAGCTATCGCCGTTAGGCGAATCGCGGCGTCCGATTTCGTTCAAATTTTGCGCCTCGGTAGCTGATAGCAAAGCGCTGTATATCCTCCCAAGGAAAATCAATCTACAGCCCTTGAACTGCGATCTGGCTAGCATGGCAATCAGCCTTTGGGCTGCAGAAATGCCAGCCCACGCCGCCAGACAATTTATGTGTTTAGAAGCTATAAGCCCGATTCTAAGCAGCTTATTGCTCGCAGTGCCACCGATCAGTTTGAACGCGGGCGATCGTACTAATAATTAATAACTAATCATACAACGTATCGATTTTTGATTATATGCAAAAATGATCAGGCAAGCACCAGGCTTTATTTCTACAAAATACCTGTATGATAGCAATCACAAATGAGTCGTATTTTTTTACCCCACCCCAACCCTCCCCGAACCCGCGGGGAGGGCGTAAGAAATTCACAAATGATGCGAGGATTGCTATATATCAAACAAAAACTGCACCAAGCCCTCTCTCTAGGTATTTCATTGTGAAAGCACCCAATTCTACCTGTTATTTTTGTTTTATAAAGTCGGCACTGATATCTAATTTCAGCAATAAAAATGGCTAAAGTTTTTATAATTAAAATAAATTTTTAAACAAATTATGAGCGATAAAAAAATTAAAATATGATTGTAAAATAAACAATTTAAAAACTGCTTTCCCAAAATAAAGTAAAAAGAATGGGAAGAAAAGGGTTGCGAACAGGTGAATAAAAATTTTTTGTAAAAAAACAATCTGCCCAAAAGCGACAAAATCGAGTATAATAGTATTGCCAAATTGAAGAGCAGTTCAGAAATACTGTAGAAAAAACTAAATTTATTGAAATAGACAGGTGCAAATTGAGGATTGAAGGCGTACCCAAATTGACTAAATATTTGCTGATCGGTTCCACAAAAGCTTACAGCGGCAAGTCGGCCATCGCCCTGGGGATGGCACTCGGGCTCCGGGGAAAAGGACTCGCCGTCGCCTACGGCAAACCTCTGGGAACCTGTTTCAGCTCCGAGGGAGCTGGGATCGAGGACGAAGACGTGCGGTTCGCGGTAGAGACGCTGAAGCTCTCAGAAAGTCAGATGCCGTCAACACTGCTGTATTTGGATGAAGAGACGGTTCACAAGCGTTTGCGGAGAGAAGACAAGACAGATTACCGCCTGTCTTTAGCGCAATATTTGCAAGCTCCCAGCGGAGACTTGGTGCTGTTAGAAGGCCCAGCTAATTTGGAGGAAGGCAGTCTATTTGACTTGTCTTTGGCTCAAGTCGCTGGGGCAGTTGATGCCTCTGTGCTGTTGGTAGCCCGCCCGATCGATCTTTATATAGACGA
Organism: Microcoleus sp. S13_C5; assembly: GCF_036700845.1. Classification (NCBI taxonomy): domain Bacteria; kingdom Bacillati; phylum Cyanobacteriota; class Cyanophyceae; order Oscillatoriales; family Microcoleaceae; genus Microcoleus; species Microcoleus sp. S13_C5. The sequence goes on along the minus strand of NZ_JAUBPR010000045.1, from coordinate 42,011 downwards.
TTTGCTGTCGGCTAAACAGCGTTTGGGTTCGCGGTTGCTGGGCGTGGTACTCAACGACGTTCCCTCGGACAAACTCGAATCGGTAACGGCGACTGTGCGGCCTTTTCTGGAGGCTGCAGGTATTCCAGTTTTGGGAATGCTGCCGAGAAGTGCTTTGCTGCGAAGTGTCAGCGTCAAAGAATTGGTGCACCAATTGAAAGCTGATGTGCTGTGCCGTCGAGACCGTTTGGACTTGATGGTGGAAACCTTGACAATTGGCGCGATGAATGTTAGTTCTGCTCTGAAGTATTTCCGCAAAGCGAGAAATATGGCGGTGGTGACGGGGGGCGATCGCACGGACATTCAGCTAGCGGCTCTGGAGAGCTCGACTCAGTGCTTAATTTTGACAGGCCACTTGCCTCCTTCTCCCCTAGTGATTGGCAGGGCAGAAGAAATGGAAATTCCGGTTTTGTCTGTTGATTTGGATACCTTAACCACGGTAGAAATTATTGACAGCACCTTTGGCAACGTGCGCCTGCACGAACCGATCAAGGTGGAATGCGTTACTCAGCTAATGGCAGAACATTTTGACCTTGATGGCATGATCGCATCCTTGGGCCTGAGCGACCGAGTCCATTAATAAGAGAGCCGGAGCTGAGGGAAGAAGGTATTCGGCAGAGAGAACTTTTTGTTTAAATAAATAAAAAGCTAAAATTCTTAAATTCTCAATTTTTCTTGAATTCTACCTTGAGCTCCGGCTGCCGAATGCCTTCAGACATTCTGCCTTCTGGCTTCCTTAAATCTCCAGATCCTCTAGTCAGATCCCGTAAATCAGCAATTCTTAACTTCTTTTTGGCGGCAATGGCTAGTGAGTCTGCTAAAATCCACAACGTAGTTTTATTTAATTTAATAAATTCTTTGAGTCAATCAATTGAGCTACCCAGAGTAGATGATTTTTTACAAGAACTAGCGGCGATCCAGCAAACCAGCTCCAAGCGGCTTGCTCTTTTGGGTTCTCGCCACGTTCCTATTACCCACCAGCAGCTAATTGAGATGCTGAGCTACGCCATAGTTCTGGGAGGCAATCAGCTCATCACTTCTGGCGCTACAGGCACCAATTCAGCCGCAATTCGGGGGGCAATGCGAGCAGATCCTAATCTGCTGACTGTGATTTTGCCACAAAGCATGAGTCGCCAGCCTCGGGAGTCTCGCGAGCAACTCGAACAAGTGATACATTTGGTAGAAAATCCCAAAAATGATAGCTTGTCTCTCCCGGAAGCAAGCGCCATGTGCAATCAGGAGATTATTTCTCGCTGTCAGCAACTGATATGTTTTGCTTTTCACGAAAGCCACACTTTGCTGAAAACTTGCCAGGATGCGGAGGAACAGCGCAAGGTAGTTACTCTGTTCTATTTTGATTGAACTGCGAGGCGGATGATGCTGTTGGGATTGCCTGTGTCGGTTATTCTGCTGGATTGTATTGCTGCTGCTGCTGCGCTGGTTTACGCACCGTTTTTGGTGGTTGCGTTCGCCCGCTTGCAGCTAGGCTACGACCAAGCAGCGCCCCGCGCTATGTTTGAGAGGTTGCCGGCTTACGCTCAGCGGGCAACTTGGGCTCACCAAAATTCGTTTGAGACGTTTATGCTGTTTTCAGCGGCGGCTTTGATGGCTTTTGTGACGGGGGTAGATTCGGAACTGGCGGGTTGGGCTGCGATCGCTTTTACGATCGCCCGGTTGTTGTTTTCGGTTTTCTATATTCTGAATGTGCCGCTGGGGCGATCGCTCATGTTTGCGATTAGTTCTTCTTGCACAGCTACTTTATTCTATTTCAGTTTAATGGCTGTTAATGGCTAATTAATTATTATTAGTCAGTGGTCTGTAGTCATTAGTCATTAGTCATTAGTTAAGAGAAGCTTAATTAATGACTAATTACCAACTACCAACTACCAGTTACCCATTACCAATTACCCATTACCAATTACTAATTTATGGCTGCTAGTTATTCCTTTGATATTGTCAGCGATTTCGATCGGCAAGAATTAGTTAACGCTGTTGACCAAACTGTGCGGGAAATTCAAAGCCGCTACGACTTGAAAGATACCAAAACTACCGTGGAATTAGGCGCAGAATCCATTACTGTCAATACGGACAGCGAATTTACTCTCGATGCAATTCACACTGTTTTGCAAACTAAAGCCGCCAAGCGAAATTTATCTTTGAAAATTTTTGATTACGGCAAAGTTGAAGCTGCTAGCGGGAGTCGGGTGCGTCAAGAAATTAAACTTAAAAAAGGAATTAGTCAGGAAATCGCCAAACAGATTACTAAATTGATTCGCGATGAATTTAAGAAGATTCAAGGTTCGATTCAAGGAGATGCAGTGCGGGTGTCTGCTAAGGATAAGGATGATTTGCAGTTGGTGATTCAACGCTTGAAACAAGAAGATTATCCGGTAGCTTTGCAGTTTACAAATTACCGCTAGATTTGAGAGTTTATCGGGACTTCAATCCTCATAGTTCTGGCGAATCAGCACTAAAGTCCTGATTAGAAACAACTTTTTACCTGCTTAATCTTAAATATCTAAACCCGTGACTGTTAAGTCGGGAGGATGTTCGACAACAAACTGGTAATATAACTCTTGCTTTGCTTGCGGTGGCAGAGACATTATCCATTCTAGCCGTCCCATTTCACCTGCTACTATCTTCGGATTAGTGAGAGTCGATCGCACTTTAATTTGTTCATTGCGGCTGACTGGCAATTGCTCTTGTAGTGTCAGGTGTACCTGCACCTGATGCAAGTTTGTCACATTTAAGCGATAAGCGTAACTCGTGCGCCTCTGCTGACCGATCAGTTTTTTATCTACTTGTCTTTCTACTAATTCCCGCTCTATTTTTAGCCCTTCATCTATTCCTAAATTCAGTTTATATTCTTGCCCGGGGGAAACATTTTCTAACTGCACACTGCCAACAAAAGTGTTGTCGCGAAAGATATTTCCTTTACCGGGCAGAAGAGTTGCACCTGTCAGCGGATTCACAACCACTGCTTGCAAATAGGCAAAACTGACTACTCGTGGGACGGCTATATATTCAGGTTTAAACGGATAATTTTCGCTGAAAATCGTCACTTTGTGCGGTGTACCGTCGCTGGGAATGTTGGTATTTCCCCCTACTTGAAATGAGACGGTGCCACCTTCTTTTGATACTTGTGCGATCGCGGTTTGAGCTGCTATGGATTCGGGTGCGGCAGCAGCACCGTCCCCAGCCATCATTGCAAATTGTGCCTCGGTTTCCATCTCTAATTCCATATAGTCTCTTTCCATTTCTGCTCCCGCAGTCGGTCGGGTGGGTTTCATCAAAATTTGTCGGGATCGAGCTGATCTTGGGTGAACAATATCGATAAACCAGGGTTGGAGTTTTGGTGGCAAAGTTCCCATTCCGGGTTTAGCTGTGGATAAAGTCAGCGCTACTCCCGTCCAATCTTCCCCTGTATTTTGATTGACTTCGGCTAGGTAATTGAGATTAATTTGGTTGTTGGTAGTGTTGACTCGCAAGTCGTAAAGGGGAGTCCAATTTGCTCGCCTTACTACATAATAAACTTCTAGGTCAAAATTGCCGCTGCCACTTGGTTCGATGGCGACAATGATGTTAAAACTTTGCTGGGAATGGGGAGTCTTTACTTGTTGTAACTGCTGCTGTAAAGCTTGTATTTGACTGTCTAATTCGCGCTGCTGTTTTTCGTGTTGGGCGATCGCACTTACATATTTTAGGTAATTAGTTCCTAAAAAGTTGAGCAATTCACCAGTTTCGTTTAAACCTACCTGCTGTTTGGCGATGCTGCTGGAAAAGAAACCGACGCTTTTTTCGCTTAAATCTTCGACAAATTTGAGTTGAATTCTTCGGGCGGTTATTTTGTCGTTAATTCCCCGTCTTTGGGTTTGTAACTCCTGAATTTGTTGGGTTAATTCGGCAGTGCGATCGCCCACTGGTTCGCTGCTAAACACTGTTTCGGTTCGCACTCCCAGCAATCGCACTGCAACTGTACCCGCACCCGTGGCCCTGACTGACTCTGTTTCGAGGGTTGCGGGTACAGAGGCGATCGCCAATTCTCGCTCGTTTCCCGCCAAAGCGACTGTACCGCGCCGAGTCACCAAAGCGCGATCGGTATAAACTGTAACTTCTGATATGCTAGTATCTAGTGTTTTGATGGTATCAGAATTAATAATTTCTGAGTCAGTCATTGCCAGTTGCTCCTATTTAATAACCGTTTAGTTGAGCGTGCATTTTTCAAAGTAGTTGATTAATCAAACTCAGAAGTTATTGGATTATCTACAGCGGGGGAGGGCGGGTTTACGAGATCATTAGTTTTATACATTGATGGTTGGTCAAACCTGCCCCTACAGTTTGATGTTCAAAATGGTAGCGCGGGGGTGGGCAGGTTTATGAGATCGTTAATGTTAGGCATTAATAGTTGATAAAACCCGCCCCGTCGGTTAATTTTAGCTCAGCGGCTCGATTCCTGCCAAATCCAAAATTTGAGGAATTAAATCTTCTCGTTTGACGGCCATCATGTGAACTCCTTGACAAACCTGCCGCGCTAGCTTGACTTGTTCTGCCGCAATTTTTATGCCTTCCTGCAAGGGTTCTGGAGCTTTAGCCAAACGGTCGATCGTCTCTTGCGGAATGTGAACTCCCGGCACGTATTTTTTAATAAATTCAGCATTTTTAGCTGATTTAAACAAAAATATCCCTGCTAAAACTGGCTTGTTGCAGCCCGCTGCAACATGGTGCATAAACTTATCCAAAACTTCAAAATCTGTAATTAATTGACTCTGAAAAAACTGCGCTCCAGCCTCTACTTTTTTCTCAAATCGACTTTGCAAACCCGACCAACTGGGGCATTGCGGATCGACGGCAGCACCGACAAATAAATCGGTAAATCCGTCTGTTAACGGTTTGTCATTCCAGTCTTTGCCACCGTTCATTTTTTGAATAACTTGCAATAGCCGAACTGATTCCAAATCGAATACACTTTTTGCTTTAGGATGGTCGCCCGCTTTGACGGGATCGCCTGTAAGTGCTAATACATTGCGAATGCCTAAAGCGTGGGCTCCCATGAGATCCGCTTGCAGGCCAATTTGATTGCGATCGCGACAAGCAACTTGACAAATTGGCTCAATTCCGTGCTGCACTAAAATCGCCGAAACGGCTAGGGGGCACATTCGCAACACTGCGCGACTCCCGTCGGTGATATTAATGGCGTGCACTCTGTTTTTGAGGCGTTCAGCCATTTGAATTGTGTGAGTCATGTCGCCCCCTTTTGGTGGGGCAACTTCGGCGGTAATTATAAATTCTCCGGGGGTGGTGCAGGCTGTGCGAAAACGGTTCATGATTATTTGTCGGTTATTGGTTATTTGTTATTTGACAGTTGACTGTTGACAGTGGACTGTTGGCAGTTGTTAGTGGGCAGTTGGCAGTTGTCATTCTTAACAAGTAACCAAGAACAACTAACAACTAGCAACTAACAACTAAACAGGTAAAGAATAACCGAAAGCTGTCTTAACCTTAGTTAGAGTTTGATTAGCAATAGCTTCTGCTTGTTCTCTTCCACGACGTAGTACAGACTCTAAATATCCCGGCTCGTCCATTATTTCCTTGTATTTATCCTGAATAGGTTTGAGGGCATTAATCGTCGTCTCTGTCAGCAAGGGTTTAAAATCTCCCCAACCCATGTTTTCACACTCTGTTGCTACTTCTTCCTTAGATTTGCCGGAAAGCAGGAGATAAAGTGTCAGCAAATTTCTAGCTTCGGGGCGATCGGGGTCGTCAAAAGTCAAACCCCGCACGGCATCTGTTTTACAGCGCTTGATTTTTTTAGTGATCGTATCTGGCGAATCCAATAAATTAATTCGACTTTGTTCGGAAGGGTCAGATTTCGACATTTTGCGCGTGCCATCTGTCAAACTCATCACCCTCGCACCGTCAGTCCGAATTAACGGTTCGGGAAGTTTCAATACTGGCTTTTCGGGTGTGCCGAATTGGTGATTTAATCTGATCACAATATCGCGGGTGAGTTCCAAATGCTGTTTTTGGTCTTCTCCCACTGGCACTTTGTCGGCATCGTAAAGCAAAATGTCTGCTGCCATTAACACCGGATAATTTAGCAAGCCGGCGTTGACATTTTCACCTTGTTTAACTGCTTTTTCTTTAAACTGAATCATATCTTCGAGCCAGTTAACCGGCGTAATGCAGTTGAGCAGCCATGCTAGTTCTGTGTGCGCCGAGACGTGTGATTGCACGAAAATAGTAGAATATTCTAAATCGATGCCGCAAGCTAAATAGAGTGCGGCGATCGTGTAAGTGTCGGAGGCTAGAGTTGCTGGATTGTGCGGTGCGGTAATTGCGTGCAAATCGACTACGCAGAAGTAATTTTCGTACTGACTTTGACCTTCTACCCAGTTGCGAATGGCACCGAGATAATTGCCGAGGTGAAGATTGCCTGTTGGCTGAACTCCTGAAAGAACGCGCTGTTTGCCCATGACGAAAGAATAGAATTGAACTCACATTTCTATATTGACACGTTATTTCAATTTCAGAGCCTCTAATTTTCTGGGGGTTGACTGTTGACTGTTGACTGTTGACTGTTGACTGCTGACAACTGAGTAATTACCAATCTGTCAGCAACCTTGCTTTGCGTAGAACAAATGTCAGAACAGTTTCTTCGCCGGTAATAATATCGGCTCTGCCTTCCATTCCCGATTGAATCGAATACTGGCGGGGGACATTAGCTTGCGGGTTGCCGAAGAATTGACCGTTGGCGGATTTGAGTTTTGTTAAATAAGTTTGTTCGGGCTTAATTGCCACTTCGTAATAAGCTGTACCTAAATTATTAGTGGGATTTTGAGTGGCGATCGCATCTGGGGCAATTTCGCTGACAGTTCCTTTTAATGTGCCGTAATCGGGGAAAGGCAAAGCCGAAATCCTGATCTGTACGGGTTGGCCGATTTGGATGCGGGCAATGTCTTGGGATGTCACCTTGGCTTTGATTACCAGGGGTACGTCGCTGGGGACGATTTGGGCGATCGCGCTGCCGGCTTGTACGGTTTGACCAGTATTTTGTACTTCCAATCTGAGAATTGTACCATCAGCAGGCGCGCGGATTACGCTATTTTCGAGTTTTAAGTCAATTTGATTTAGTTCTTTTTTAGCTTGAATCAATTGTTGTTGAATGGACGATTGCTTGACGAGCAAAACCCGCCGACTTCGGCCGAGTCTTTCGGCGACATCCGGCAGCGATGTGGCGAATTTTACTAAAGCGGATTCGATTAATTCCTGTTGGGCGGAACTTTCACTTTGGATGCTTTTAAATTGGGCGCTGGCCAAAATTTGATTTTCTAAGTCGCGCAGTTGCTGGTTGATTTGCTGTGCTGCTGTTTGAGACTGATTAATTATTTCTTGTAACTGCTTTTTTTGAGCGCCCAAACGGGAAGCGTCTACAACTGCGATCGCATCTCCTTCTTTTACTGTCTGATTCTCGCTGACAGCAATGCTTTCGACGGTTCCTTCGGTTGCTGCTTGCACGACGCGCACTTCTCCGGCTGGACGGACGATCGCATCTGCTTTGACTGTAGCGCTGTATTTGGTGACGCTAGCGAGGGCGATCGCCCCGCCAAAGGTCGCCACCATCAAAAGGCCACCCAAAGTCGTCCAGCGGCTGACAGGGGGCAAAAACTGGTCGTTATCAAAGGTTTCAGCGGGTGGGGCTTCGGGAGTGAGAGACATGGCGGCAAGGGAGAGAGGGTAATAGTTTGGAGTTGGGAGTTTTGAGTTGGGGGGGAGGGAGAGATCGATCGCTGATTTGTTTTGTCACTTTTATGATCGGCTTTCCGGAAACCAAGCATAGGTTTAGAAGTCTAAATCAAAATTCACAGGGTAAAGGTAAAAATCCGCATAGCTTTGCCGTTCCCACCGACAAACTTCGCCAAATATCAAGAGGAGTGGAGCCAGCGGGTCACTGTCATGAAAAGACGGCCGCTGATTTGTTTTATCACTTTTACGATCACCTTTCCGGAAACCAAGAATAGGTTTAGAAGTCTAAATCAAAATTCACAGGGTAAAGGTAAAAATCCGCACAGCTTTGCCGTTCCCACCCACAAACTTCGCCAAATATTAAGACGAGTGAAGCCAGCGGGCCACTGTCATGAAAATACGGCGTTTCCCCAATGAGTTTTGGCACTGTTACCGGGTTTTTTCTGTATGCGTAGGTAGTAAGTAAGTACATAGGTATTAATAGGAGTTATTTATGTCAGAAAATCAACAAGGTTCACTCTTCATCGAAGTAACCGATCGAGAATCTGCTACTGTCAGCGGTGGCAGCATTACCAGCGGTAGCGGTGTCAGCGGTGCTAACAGCAGCAGCGATGACCTCAATATGCTGTTTTTCCTGCCGCAGCCGAGCCAGCTTTATCTGTACGATCCGAGGCGCGCTCTCCCTTACAAAACCCTAGTGGTTTAGTAGATAGCTGAGTCAAGTTGTGCGATCAAGTAAATCTTGAAAATTTCCCCGTAATATTCCGGAGGTCGCACAGCACGACAAGAAGTATTAGTCAGTATTTACACGAGGCTTTAGAAATTAGATAAGATTTCTAGCTTCCCTTCACTTTTCTAAACTTAAACGGAGTCAAATCATGAAAGAAACAAAGGACAATTCACTGTTTACTGAACTTACATCTGAAGAATCAGCTAGCGTCAACGGCGGTTACTATTATTCTAATGAATACGACTGTTACCGTCCGAGGCGTCACGTCGTGTACCGCCGGAATTGCGACGGCTCCTTCAGAGCAGTGTACCGCTACTGGTAAGGTTTAGTGCTGTCAATTCAGCTCGATCTATTGATGTGAATTAATAAAGCACCCATAAACTTATGGGTGCTTTGTTCTGATTGGCTACTCGGTGAAGAGTAATGTTCATTAGGCTCTACTCATTATTCATTTTGCCAAATGTTAAAGAACATTCCTTTTATCCGAGAAATGCCTTTCTTCGGACAAGTAAACAGGTTGATGAAATATCAGGTTGTGCTCCAGCAGAGCGAAGAAGATTGCGGTGCAGCTTGTCTGGCTTCGATCGCCAAATTTTACGGACTAAATTTTACAATTAGCCGTTTGCGAGAATTTGTCGGCACTGGGCAACAAGGGACGACTTTACTGGGCTTGAAACAAGGAGCTGAGGCGATCGGCTTCAATGCTCGATCGGTGCGAGCAGCCGCTGCAATTTTAGACAAGCTCGATGATGCCCCTCTACCGATGATTATTCACTGGAGTGGCTCTCACTGGGTTGTGTTGTACGGAAAACAGGGCAACAAATATGCGATCGGCGATCCGGCTGTCGGTATGCGCTATGTTTCTAAAGCAGAATTAGCAGCAGCTTGGACAGATTGGCTGTGCTTGCTAGTAGAACCCGATGCTGAGCGGTTTTTTGCGGCAGCAGACGGTCAACCGCCCGCTAATTCCTTACAAAAATGGATGCGCCGGATTGGGATTTATCGCCCGATTTTAATGGAAGCATTTTTGCTGAATGCAGTGTTGGGTTTGCTGTCCATTTCTTCGCCTTTTCTAGTTCAAATGCTCACCGACGACATCCTGGTGCGGGGCGACAGACAACTCCTGGCAAGCGTGGCGATCGCAGTTATAGTTATGAACCTTTTTAGCAGCAGTTTAGGATTGGTACAGTCGAACTTAATTGCTCAGTTTTCCCAACGTTTAGAGTTGGGATTAGTAATGGAATTTGCACGCAAATTCCTGCGATTGCCTTTGAGTTTTTACGAAACCCGACGCAGCGGCGAGATCGTCAGTAGATTACAAGATATCCAAGAAATAAATAAATTAGTTTCTCAAGTCGCTATCAGCTTGCCTAGTCAATTTTTTATAGCTGTAGTTTCTTTTGTGTTTATGTTATTTTACAGCAAAGAACTGACCCTGGCAGCTACAGTCATTGCTCTGTTAATGACTGCATCTACCGTGGTATTTATGCCCGTATTGCAGCAAAAAACGCGCAGTTTATTTGTGTTAGAAGCAGAAACTCAAGGCGTTTTAGTAGAAACTTTTAAAGGCGCGCTGACTGTCAAAACTACTACCAGCGGTCAGCAACTTTGGGAAGAATTTCAAACCCGCTTCGGTCGCTTAGCAAAGCTCACTTTCCGCACTACACAAATTGGCATTCTCAACAATATATTTTCGGGTTTTGTTGCCTCTGCTGGCAGCATTACCCTGCTGTGGCTTGGTAGCGGTTTGGTGATTGACAAGGTATTGAGTATAGGTCAGTTGCTAGCGTTTATTAGCATGAATCAAAACGTTACTACTTGGGTGAATTCGCTAGTAGGATTTTCGGATGAAATGACTCGCGTGCAAACAGCAACTCAACGGCTGTCGGAAGTCATCGATGCTGAACCGGAAACTAAAGACGATACGAATAAACCTTTCGTAACAATTCAGAACCACGACGGTATTGTTTGCAAGGGTGTTAGTTTTCACTACCCCGGCAGACTTGACTTGCTGGACAATTTTTCCGTTACGTTTCCCGGCGGTCAAGCAATTGCTTTAATCGGCTATTCTGGCTGCGGAAAAAGTACACTAGCTAAAGTAATTGCTGGTCTGTATCCGCTGCAATCTGGTAATATTAGAATTGGCGGTTACAACTTGCAGGATTTGTCTCTCGACAGTCTCAGACAGCAGGTAGTATTGGTTCCTCAAGAAGCGCATTTTTGGAGCCGTTCGATTCTAGAAAATTTTCGATTGGGCAGTCCAGATATCAGCTTTGAACAGATTGTTAAAGTTTGCAAAATTGCGGGTGCGGATGAATTTATCAGCCAATTACCGGATAAATATCAAACTGTTTTAGGGGAGTTTGGAGCGAATATTTCTGGCGGACAAAGACAAAGATTGGCGATCGCCCGCGCCATTCTCAACAACCCGCCTGTATTGATTTTAGACGAATCTACCGCAGGCCTTGACCCCGCAAGCGAAGCGGAAGTTTTAGAACAATTGTTGATGTATCGGCACGGGAAAACGACGATTTTTATCAGTCACAGGCCGCGAGTGATCGATCGCGCCGATTGGATTATCATGTTAGAGCGCGGCCGGTTGAAAATGCAAGGCTCGGCTGCAAAATTGCGATCGATTCCAGGAGACCATTTAGAGTTTTTGCATCCTTGAGCTAGTTAATAAAACGACAGGTTGAAATCTGTCACTACACAAACAAAACCAGCCTGCGCGGTTCGACACCGAGCCAACAGTCAACAGTCAACAGTCAACAATCATTTCGCTCGTGCAACCGGAATTGATATCACTCATGACTAATAACTTCTCTAAGATTCTTGAGCCAAAGTACATCGATCGCACAATCCGAAAAACTCCAAAGTGTGATAATAAATTTTGAAAGAATGAGATTGTTGTAGTTGGCTTTCTAAGTGGTGGACGGGACATTCGTCGATCGTAATTGACGCGCCACATTCGAGACAAGTTAAGTGATGTTGGTCTTGGTGGGCGGCACCGTAGAGAGATTCGCCACTAGCAAGCGTTCTGACGTGAACGAACCCCTCTCGCTTTAAACCGTCGAGGGAGCGATAAACGGTTGCTAGGCCCATGCTTTGGTCGCTGTTACGCAGTTCTAAGTAAATATCTTGCGCTGAGAGCGATCGATTCAAGTGCTTGAGCAAGTGTAAAATACGCTCCTGACTGCGGGTGCGGTTGGTTCTCATAATTTTTTTGTGTAATCTGCTGGAATCACATCTGTCCCTATTTCTAGGCTATCTTACTTGGGCGAACCAAATGGCGATCGGCGCGCAGCTCGGTTGTAGAATACAATGGGGCTAACTTTCACATCACCTACCGCAACATTCCCGTGACTCAGAAATATCTTGCCCAAATCTATGTTACCCTCCGCCCTTCTGTTTTAGATCCCGCCGGCACTGCCGTACAGTCTGGTTTGCAACACATGGGATACGACAATGTTGAGCGTGTGCGAATCGGGAAGTACGTTGAATTGACGCTGACTGCTGCTGGTGAGTCCCAGGCCCGCGAACAACTCGATCGCGTTTGCGACCAACTTTTGGCCAATCCAGTGATTGAAAATTATCGCTTTGATTTGACTGAAATTCCTGTTGCTGTGGAGACAGCGGCGGCATAAATGCGATCGTCCGTAGGGTGTTTTTAAACCCGGAGATCCCCCCTAACCCCCCTTAATAAGGGGGGGACAAGAAGGTTCTGAAAGTCTTTGTTAAAAAGCGGGGACAAGAGCATTCAAAGTCTCTGTTAACAATACAAGAACTAGAACGACTCAAAGTCCCCCTTCTTAAGGGGGATTTAGGGGGATCAAGACTTTGATACAAGCGAGAGAAACATAAGATTTTAGTCTTAAGTTGACACTTCTTGCTTCTTCCTGACATCCGTTACATCCGTTACAAAATCTGTTGCCGAACTTTCTTGAGCTTATGAAATTTGGAGTTATTGTTTTTCCCGGTTCAAATTGCGATCGCGATGTGGTGTGGGTGACTCAAGGGTTACTCCACCAACCAACTCGCATGATTTGGCACGAAGATACCGATATTTCGGATATTGATATCATTGTAATTCCCGGTGGTTTCAGTTACGGAGATTATTTGCGGTGCGGCGCGATCGCCCGTTTTTCTCCGGCGATGCGGGCTACTGCGGAACACGCGAAACAGGGCAAACTTGTACTGGGTATTTGCAACGGTTTTCAGGTGTTGACTGAAGCTGGTTTATTGCCCGGTGCTCTGGTACGGAATGCGGGATTGAATTTTATTTGCGATCGCGCTTCATTGAAAGTCGAGCGCGGTAATACTCGTTGGACTGCCGCTTATACTTCGGGTGAAATCATCGATTTGCCGATCGCCCACGGCGAAGGAAACTATTATGCCGATGCCGATACTTTAGCAGAACTAGAAGAGCACAAGCAAGTCCTGTTTCGCTACTGTACTCCGGCGGGCAAAATTAGCGATGCTGGCAATCCCAACGGTTCGTTAAATAATATTGCCGGTATTTGCAACCGCCAAGGCAATGTATTAGGAATGATGCCGCATCCTGAGAGGGCTTCAGATCCGATGTTGGGCGAAACTGATGGGGTGAAATTGTTTCAAGGGTTGCTGATGGCAAGTGTTGCTGCTGTTTTGTAGTTGATATTTGGGGTGTCTATAATTTTATGAACAGGCAAGATGCCTGTGCCACAACAGATTAAATTTATTGTGGGGCGGGCCGGAAAGCCCGCTCTTTGCAACAGGCTTTCCGGCCTGTGCCACAACAGATTAAATTCATCTACAAATAGACATCTCCAATAATTACTGTGGAACAGGCATCCTGCCTGTTCTTGACAAGCTTTAACTGGTTCCCAGGCTCCAGCCTGGGAACCTATATCCAGAGGCTCTGCCTCGCTTTAAAGCGACGCACCTACCAAATTTAAAATGCTAAAATGATTTGAAAGTCAATACATCGGAAAACAGTCCTATGCCTTCACCCTTTCCTGGAATGGACCCCTACTTAGAACACCCCGATTTCTGGCAGGAAACTCACAATCGATTGATTATCGCGATCGCTGATACCATCATGCCTCAAATTCGCCCTAAATATGAGGTTGCAATCGACAAACGCATCTATGAAATTACCGACTTAAATGACAGTAACGACGAGTCCCTTTTAGTAGGTATCCCCGATGTCGCGATTAAGCGTCAATCTAATAACCCGAATATTCCTACAGGTTCAGTTGCCACTGTAAGTATAACACTTCCGACTACCGTTAAAGTGCCTGCTCCTGAAAAAATTAAACAGACTTACTTGGAAGTGCGAGAAATGGCAACGAAACAAGTTGTCACCGCAATTGAAATTCTTTCTCCTGTGAACAAACGTAGTGGAGAAGGAAGAATTACTTATCTCAAAAAACGCCTGAGTATTTTAGGTAGTTTAACTCATTTAGTGGAAATCGATTTACTACGAAAATGGGAATATATGCCCATCATTAACAATTCTATTCAAAGCGATTATCGGGTTTTGGTCAGTCCCAGTAATCGCCGTCCGTTTGCCGAACTTTATGCTTTTAATCTCCGCGATTCTCTACCTATATTTCCGCTTCCATTGCGCGAGGAAGATGTAGAACCTATTGTTAATTTACCAGAAATATTTGGAGGTATTTACGATCGCGCTGGCTATGATTATCGGATCGACTATAATCGAGAACCCGTACCGTCTCTCTCGGAAGAAGATCGGGTTTGGGCAACCCAACTTTTGCAACAAAAAGAATTTCTAGATAATTAATTATATTTTACTTTATATCCTAGGGTTAGTCGCGCTCGATAATCTCTAAATCAACTTGAAAATTTCCTAGCGACGGACTAAACGGCAGCCGGCAAGATATAATTACTACCAACTTTTGAAAAGAGGAATATTTATTTTATGCCACTAATTGACTTAGCTAATTTTAAAACTAGGGTAATTGGATGCAGTGCGGTGATGGCTATTGGACAAGTTATTTCAAATGCGATCGCCAATCCGGCAACTCAAGCAGCAGCGGGTATGATGGGCGGCCCGATCGCAGTTGGGGGAGTTTCGATTTTGGCGGCGATTGCTACTGGTATAGCGGGGAATATCGCGGCTAATGACCTCGGAAATCGGATGACGGAACGGTTGAGCAAAAATCCTAGGATTCTCGATAATCACGATTTGATTAAGGCGGCGGGTGAGGCGATCGGCTATATTTTGAGAGAGGTTGCGAAGTCCGATCGCCTAATTGCGATCGCCGAAACCAAAAATTTGCCTTATCCAGAAACAGCACTCAGTCAATTAGCCGAGAAAACTCCTGAATACTGGCTGGATATTAACACGAATACAGCCGACTTGTCAAGGGGTTTAAATATTTCCGAAGACCAGTTAACCAAGATTTTTTCTGCCGATGCCGAGGAGTTCGATCGAGTTACGGGATTGACAACGGCAGATTGGGCAAGTTTCGTCAACGAATTCGCGGCCAGCGAGGGCAAATCCTTGGATGCGGAAATTGTGGAATTTGTCGCGGACAAACTGTACGCAACTTTCCCGAAAGCGTACCGCGAAGTGCTGAAACTGGATGCGGCGAAGGGAGGAGAAAAGTTTGCGGCAATGCTGTTGAATCTGCACCAAATTGCTTTGGCCCAACTGAGAGATTTGGGGCTGCAAAATGGGGAAATACTGCAAAAGTTGGAGGCCGTGGCAACTGGGCAGCAGATTTGTCAAGTGATGGGGAAATTGTCAGCGATAGAAATTGGCATCCGGGACGATTTGGCGCAAGTTCGGGAATTGCTGCAAACATTTATCGATACTTCCGCGCCCCGATTGCCGATTTCTTTGAAGTCCGAGACGATTATTGAAGACCGGACTAAAGACTTTACCGGGCGCAGATTTGTATTTGAAGAAATTGGCCGTTTCTTGCAAACACATCGCAAAGGCTATTTTGTTTTAGAAGCAGAACCCGGTGTCGGGAAAAGTTCAATTATGGCGCAGTGCGTGTTGATGATGAGACGCCGCTGCGTTACTCATTTTAACTCGCGATCCGACGGGATTGTTGATGCCAAAACTTTTCTGGAAAATGCCTGCCTTCAATTAATTGATGGCTTTAAACTCGGGGAGAAGTATCGGCCACTGCCGGAAAATGCGACGGCAAACGGCAATTTTTTAGGGCGGCTGTTGAAGGAAGTCAGCGCTACATTGGGCGGGAAAAAGTTGATCTTTGTGGTAGATGCCCTCGATGAAGTCGATTTGAGTTTGCAAAGCAGCGGCAGCAACGTTCTCTATTTGCCAGACGTTTTGCCGGATAACGTTTACTTTATTGTTTCCAAGCGGCCGGAATCTTTGCCTTTGCCGATGAATCATCGAGTGTTTGATTTGATGCAGTACGATGCTGAAAGTCGGGAAGATACGAAGGCTTATATTGCAAAACGCACCAGCAATAGCGCGTCGATTCAGAATTGGATTGCCAGTCATGATTTGAGCCGGGAACAGTTTGTGGAGGCTGTGGCTGAAAAAAGCCAGAACAATTTTATGTATCTCCGCTACGTGCTGAATGATATCGAAAACGGCGAGTACAGGGATGTTTCTTTGGAAGACTTGCCTAGGGAGTTGACAGGATATTATCGGAAGCATTGGGCACAGATGATGGGCAGGGAAGACGATCCGCTGTTGGAGATGAAAGTTAAGATTATCTACGTCATCTCGAAAGCGCGCGAAGCTGTTTCTCGCCGCTGGATTGCTAAATCCGTAGGCGAGACAGATTTTAAAGTACAGCAGGTACTCAAGAAATGGGATTCATTTTTGCGGCAGCAGCAAGTCAGCGGCGAAATTCGCTACAGCATTTATCACAACAGTTTTCGCGAGTTTCTGGCAAAAGATGAAACCGTGCAATCTGCGGGGGTTAATGTTGAAGAACTTAACCGCCAAGGTATGAATAACAGGATAGAAGGAGCGCCGCTATGAGCGATTTGGGTGTGTGGTTGGCGGAGCAAAGTAAATCGGAGCGAGAATATTTGTTGAAGCATCAACCCAGGGATTTCATTGAGATTGGGCGAGATTTCAACCGTTATTATGGTTGGGTGACGGATTTTGGTTTTATTGAGGCGAAGTTAAAATTGTTGGGGGTGCAGCCGCTAATTGAGGATTACGATTTATGGAGAAATGCAGATGTTTTGCTGTCGCAGGGGCAAACGGAAACGCTGAACTTGATTCAAGCAGCTATTCGCAAGTCGGCGCACATTTTGGAAAAGGATAAAACTGAATTAGCTGGGCAATTATTGGGGAGGTTGCTAGATTTTGAAAAAACTGATATTCAGGGGTTGCTGGAACAAGCCAAGCAGTCGAAAAATAGTCTTTGGCTGCGGCCTTTGAGGGCTAATTTAGAGCGGCCCGGAGAAGGATGTCTGCGAACCCTCATCGGTCATACTGAGTCGGTAAATGCAGTGGCGATCGCACCAGACGGCAAGAGAGCGATTTCCGCTTCATTCGATAACACCCTGAAAATCTGGGACACCGAGACAGGTACGGAAGTTAGAACCCTCACCGGTCATACTAGCCGTGTACATGCAGTAGCGATCGCACCAGACGGCAAAACAGCTATTTCCGCTTCAGACGATAAAACCCTGAAAATCTGGGATACCGAGACAGGAACGGAAGTTAGAACCCTCACCGGTCATACTAGCTCGGTAAAAGCAGTGGCGATCGCACCAGACGGCAAAACAGCTATTTCCGCTTCAATAGATAAAACCCTCAAAATCTGGGACACCGAGACAGGCACCGAAGTTAGAACCCTCACCAGTCATACTAGGCGGGTAAATACAATTTTTAATAGCCATATAATACATACAGTGGCGATCGCACCAGACGGCAAAACAGCTATTTCCGCTTCAATAGATAAAACCCTCAAAATCTGGGACACCGAG